>JBEEJL010000217.1:0-11087 GCA_041169175.1 Pseudomonadota bacterium
ATCAACTAAAACTCAAAAAGAAGTGACTGGACTTATTGGCTCAAATCACAAATAGAAGCTTATAACAACCGAAGGTGCTCATAGCTTCCAGAGTATGCCTGTAATAGATGATTTAAAAGCCAAGCTAGTGTTGAAATGGTATTGTCAGGTTAAGTTTTCTTGCTAAAAAATTTCCGCCCCAAATCATCAAAATCAGGTTTCAAACTAGCTCTATGCAATTAAACCGATTTATTTTCCCTTCATTTGAAACGGATTTCCCACTAAACCGATTACTTTTTAGCTTTAGGAAGTTAACCTGACAAAATCTGCAGTTCGAATTCTGGACGAAAAAAAGCCAGTGCAAATTTGCACTGGCTTTTAGTTTTCTGCTCAGCTATTTTTTGATTTTACTGCTGCGCTTTTTCAAATTTCTTGGCGATTTTTTCGCGCATTTGGTGTGCTTGTTTTTTATCTTGCATACGTTGCAATATGTAATTCATTTCCTGGTTGCTCGCATTTTGCACCAGCTCGGGTCGCATGAATCCGCTGCCAGGAATGCTGGGCAATACTATATTGGTGAACCAACTTTCGCCTACGCGCATCGGTATTGGGGCAGCGAATGCATCGATGGCGTTGGGATCAATCCACGGCGCCATTTGTTGTAGCACTATTTTTATGCGCGGCTTGATGGTGGGTTCGGCGATACGACCGCGCTGTCCCCAAGCGACAGTGACATCTCTGCCACCGGTTGGTGTGGTGAATACGACACTGGTTACCGCGACATCGCGCTGCACGCCGTGGCGATATTGCATCATGAATTCTTCATACAGCATGGCGAAATCTTCAAACTGGGTATTGAAGTTGTATTCGTCGGTCGCACGTTCTGGCGCGAAGAAAGCTGCAACCATTTCTGGCGTGTAGGCTTTTTGTTCTAATGTTGCCGTTTTGCCTTGGAAGTCCACCGCCGCCAAGCCTGCCATTTGGGTTGAATTTAATGGCAGCGATGAAATCAGTTCTTTTGAGCCTTGTGTCGCGGCTTGCTCAACCGCGCCTATGGTATTCAATTGTGGGTTCAGGCCTATGCGCCTGGTTGAAGAGAGTGCGTCGTTAGCATGCGCTAATTCGTGGTAAAGCAAATCGCCTAAATCATAGACCAAAGTATCCACGCTGCGATTGTAACGGCTTGTTTTGGCGTAACCGAGTCTGGCGTATTTATTGTTGAGGACATAGCGCCAAGGCATGATGAATTTCAAATCAGAACCGAAGTTGGAACGAAAATCCGGCGCTTCATTGATAACATCGCGCTCTGCCGAGGTCAGCCATAAATTTTCCGCATCGAGATAAATCGCGCCCGTGTAAGGCGTATAAAAGGAGGGACGCACATGCGAGCCAATCACGATCGCGGTTACGCTGCCTAATAATTGTTGGAAATCTCCGTTAGCTTCTTGCGAACGCAAAAAGCTTTCTAAATTCGCCCCCATCCAGTCATGCGATACCGCAACGTGATCCATGATCTGATCTATGGTTGGCTTTTGCCCGCCTGCGTCTAGGCTAATCAAGGGTAATTTAGAAAATGGGCAGAGGTTATTGCTGGCTTGGCCGCCGTAGTACAAGTTGACTTCGTACACGCAGGACGCTAATACATCTACATATTTGCCGTTTGCTTTGTAGCCGTGAATCGGCGATACGCCGAAACTATCGAATAAGGCCGTAGCGCTGGCAGGCGCATGACTGTTTTGCTGCTGCACGACTACCATGACTTCATCGGTGTCCGTAGCGCCGTTGGCGAATTTGGCGGTAACCAGAAATTTAAATAATTCGTCCTTGGCGACAGTCGGCGCGACGAATTGAGCGAGCGAGGTATCGCCGTTCGACGGTAGCAGTGTGACGGTCGGCCCCTGCACTTGTTGCCAGGAATAAGTGACAGCGCCGGTCGAATTTCCCGCCCAAGCGCGCAGAGAAACATCACTGCCGCCAAATACCGATTGATCCAGTCTTGCGCCAACATAACTGCTAACCGATGCAGCGGCAACATTTATATCGATCGAGCGATTACGCGCTACGCCCTGCGCATCTACGACCGCTGCGTTAAATGTGTAAGCGCCGGGCGACTTTGGCTCAAAGCTCATGGCCTGCATTCTGTCGGCGTAAATCACTACTGGCGCGCCAGCCGTCTGCGTCCATTTCACTTCGCGCGGCGAATTAACGCAGCCGAACACAGCGACACCTGCGGGCTTATCCGCCGCGGAAGGCGGGCTGCTCAGAACTGCTAACCCATCGGTTGCCGCTGAGCAGGCTAGTGCTACCTCATTAGTCGTCGGCCTGGGCACCGGCGCTGACGAGCCGCCCCCACCTCCGCCACAAGCGGCCATGCTGGATGCAATGACGAGAGAAAGTGAAATCAGTTGCAGGCTGGGTTTGTACATGGGATTTTTCCTAGGGGAGATTGCGTAAAGGCAAATGAACAAATATTTGATGGTAATCATCATGCCATATAAGGTTTTAGCGCCACAAACGCTTTATTAAATAATCAATTAAATCAAATAGTTACAACAATATAGGAAATGAGATTTTTCCCTAAGTCGGTTTGAAAAAATCACCTTCCTTCTGGCCTACGAACGATTTAATTAATCGATACTCTAGAAATTATCTTTAAATTATTTAATCGTTGAGCGTAAATCATCATGTTTAGTTCAGCTTTACAATTTGACGCAACACAGTTACCTACAACTGTAACTAAGAAAAGGTTAAACTCTGTCTTAATGGATAATAAGACAGAACCTGCCAAACAGCTTGATGCAGCGCGCAAACCGGACGTTGATCTGGAGCTAGTATCGCGCGCGCAGAATGGTGACCGCCTGGCATTTAACGCGCTAGTCGTGCGTCATCAACGCAGACTCGCCAACGCCATTTCACGCTTTATTCGTATCCCACAAGAAGTTGAAGATGTCACGCAAGAAGCGTTTATCAAAGCTTATCGCGGCCTAAAATCTTTTCGCGGCGACAGCAGCTTTTCTACGTGGCTACATCGCATCGGCGTTAACACCGCTAAAAATTATCTGGTCGCACAAAAACGTAAGCTGCCTGCGCATAGACTCAAAGGTGAAGAAGACGACACCGATTGGCAAGAAACCTCATTGGCTGGGGCAAACATCGAAGATCCAGAGCGTTTATTAATGACGCAACAAATCGGCCAAGCTGTTGCTGCTGCTATGGAAACGCTGCCTGAAAATGAACGCACCGCCCTCACCTTGCGCGAGCTGGATGGCGAAAGTTACGAATCCATCGCGGAGATAATGGGCTGTCCGGTCGGTACCGTTCGCTCACGCATATTCCGCGCACGCGAGCATGTAGCCAAAGCCTTGAAGCCGCTGCTCGAACCCAACCGCAACAGGAGATGGTGACATGAACGAAAAATTATCCCTGTTGATGGACAGCGAAGTTGAAGAGAATGAAGTTTCGCCTTTGCTTGATCTGCTGAAAAACCATCCTGACGCGCGCGATCAATGGACGATGATGCAAATGATCGGTGACGCTACGCGCGGCTTAGTTGTCGCTGACGACGGATTTTCTAATCGTATTTTTGAAAAGTTAAAGAACGTAGAAATAGAACCAAGCTACGATCCTCTCGCCGACTGATTCGACTGCGTAAGCGGTAAGCGGTAGAATGCCGCATTGTTTTCTGATTGGCATTCACCGTGAGCAGTCCTGACCTTATACCCCTAGACAACACCGACGCAACTCGCAACGCGCCCAGCGAACTGATCGCGCGCGAAGTGAAGCGTCGCCGTACTTTCGGCATCATTTCCCACCCCGACGCAGGTAAAACCACGCTGACGGAAAAACTATTGCTGTTCTCCGGCGCGATTCAGCTCGCCGGTACGGTCAAAGGCCGCAAAAGTGGGCGCCATGCCACATCGGATTGGATGGACATCGAAAAACAGCGCGGCATTTCTGTCGCCAGCTCGGTGATGCAATTCGACTACCGCGATCATGTGGTCAATTTGCTCGACACACCGGGCCACCAGGATTTCTCCGAAGATACTTATCGCGTGCTGACTGCGGTCGATTCGGCGCTGATGGTAATCGACGCGGCCAAAGGCGTCGAAACGCAAACCATCAAGTTGCTCAACGTCTGCCGTATGCGCAGCACGCCCATCATTACCTTCATCAACAAAATGGATCGCGAAACGCGCGACCCGTTGGAGCTGTTGGATGAAGTCGAATCGGTACTGAAAATTCAATGTGCGCCGGTAACGTGGCCTATCGGTATGGGCAAAACATTTCGCGGGGTGTATCACTTATTGCGCGATGAAATTTTACTCTTCGCCCCAGGCGACGAAAAAGCTAGTCAGACATTTGAAGTCATCAAAGGCATTGATAATCCGCGCTTAACTGAAATGTTTCCGCGCGAAATCGAGCAACTGCGCGCCGAAGTCGAGCTTGTGCATGGTGCATCGCATGTATTTGATTTAAATCAGTTTTTATCAGGTACGCAAACACCGGTTTTTTTTGGCTCGGCGATTAATAACTTCGGTGTGCGTGAAATTCTCAACGCATTAGTTGAATGGGCACCAAGCCCGCGCGAGCGCGACGCTACCTTACGAGAGGTGTCGCCGATCGAACAGCCATTCAGCGGATTCGTATTCAAAATCCAAGCCAACATGGATGCCAATCATCGCGACCGCATCGCATTTTTGCGCGTCTGCTCCGGTCGTTTCGAGCGCGGCATGAAAATAAAACATCTGCGTCTGAATCGTGAAATCAAAGTCTCCAGCGTGGTGACCTTCATGGCGGCAAGCCGCGAGCAAGTGGAGGAAGCCTACGCGGGGGACATCATCGGCCTGCCCAACCACGGCAATATGCAAATCGGCGACAGCTTTACCGAGGGCGAAGTGTTGCAATACACCGGCATCCCCTACTTCGCGCCGGAAATTTTCCGCTCGGTGCGCATTCGCAATCCGATCAAAGTAAAACAATTGCACAAAGGCCTGCAGCAGCTCGGCGAAGAAGGCGCAGTGCAAGTATTCAAGCCGCTTAACGGCGGCGATTTGATCCTCGGCGCGGTCGGCATTCTGCAATTCGACGTCGTCGCTAGCCGCTTGCAAAACGAATACGGCGTCGATGCCGTGTTCGAAGGCACGCAAGCGCAAACCGCGCGCTGGGTCACTGGTGAGGATAAAAAAATGATCGCCGATTTTGAAAAAAATCTGGCCCACAACGCCGCTTACGATGCCGCCGGCAATCTGGCTTATCTCGCGCCATCGAATATCAATCTTGAACTGACGCAAGAACGCTGGCCGCAACTGACTTTCCATTCCACGCGCGAACATGCGGTAAAACTATAATGCAAAAAATGGATTTCCAATTAATCGGTGAGTTCGTCGAACTCAATCAACTACTCAAACTGGTCGGCGTGTGCGATAGCGGCGGCGCGGGCAAAGTAATTGTAGCGTCGGGCGATGTAACGGTTGATGGCGCGCAGGAATTGCGCAAGACGGCGAAAATACGCGCGGGTCAAACCGTAGTTGTCGGCGATATTGAAATCACGGTACGGGCCGCGTCCAAGACATAAAATTTACGCGCGCGTAGGCCCTCCACAAAAAAGCCCGTCTTGCGACGGGCTTTTTTATGGATAGCGTTTACTAGATTCTTACTGAACCGTACGCTCGACCGTGATCTGGTCGATTTCTACACGGCGGTTTGGCTCCAGACATTTAATTAATGCCGGCTTGCTGGTTTCGCTACATTGTACGACGGGGTTCGCTTCGCCGTGACCGACTGCGCGAATGCGATTAGACGCTACGCCTTTGCCGATCAGATGTGAACGCACCGCATCAGCACGCTTCTGCGACAGACGCTGGTTGTAGGCGTTAGTACCGAGTCGATCGGTGTAGCCGTTAACCACTACGTTAGCGATTTGCGGATTGCTTGCCAATACATTCGCCATATCGTCCAGCTTAGGCTGCGGCAAACGCAGATTGGCGCTGTTGAAATCAAACAACTCGGTATCCGACATGGTGATGCGTTCTACGCGTGGCATGGGCACAGCCACTGGAGCAGGCACTGGGGCTTGTACCACAACTGGGGCTGGCGCTGGTGCTGGTGCTGGCATCGGCGCTGGCACAGGAATAATCGGCATTTGCACAATCGGCGCTGGCGTTGGCGCTGGCGGCGCTTTGGCCACCATCGCTGGTCCACCGAACGCATAACCTAAACCCAGGCTCAGATAATTGTCGTTGGCATGCTTAGTGTCAAACGGTGTGAGGTTACGCAAGAAAGCGTGAGTGCGGCGGAAATCCAATTGACCCATCACTCTTGGCGTGAAACCGAATTGCACACCCAAGCCGGCTTCTAAAAACGGTGCTGTCTTGCTGACGTCAGGAACGCCGGGTGCTGTGCCTTTGTAACGCTCGACACCTAAACCGCCGAGTAAGAACGGGCGGATAGCCCCGCGCGAAAACATATAAAGCGCATCGGCATCCAGCTTTAGCGTATCCAGCCGCGCGCCATTTTCTGAGCGTCGGGCAAAGTTAGGTCCCAGTTGAATATCGAACGAAGGCGAAATAGCCTTGCCGAAATGCAGGCCGAATCCTTTGCCGTTGCCTTCTAATCCAAGACGATCATCAGGGTTATACGCGTTGATGCTCGGCGCGAAATACCAGGAAGGATTGTAGTTGGCGGTCGGCAACATATTAGTTTGCGCATAAACCAGCGGCACAGCAGTTGAACCGAGTAGCGCAATGGCGGCAGCGATTTTGTTAAGCTTATTCATACAGCACCTCCGATAAAGAAACATAAAACAACAAAGAAAAAAAGCGATAGGAACCAATACCTTACCCCTAATATTGCGTACGCACAAGAAAAGCTGGAAGATAAATCAAGAAGTGTTGTAATTTGGTCACGCCAGATGGCCTTAGTTCCCGGCATAAGCATGTGCTGGTTTGGACTATGGCGAGTAATAGTGCTGAGTTATAATTTCAGCAGGACAATTAATTGGAATCATTTCGCATGAGCAGCCACGCCACCGAACGCGTCTTAAGCGTTCACCACTGGAACGACACTTTATTCAGCTTCAAAACCACGCGCGACACGGGTCTGCGTTTTGAGAACGGCCATTTCGTCATGATCGGCCTCGAGGTCAACGGCAAGCCGCTGATGCGCGCCTACAGCATTGCCAGCGCCAATTACGAAGAGCATCTGGAATTTTTCAGCATCAAAGTGCAAGACGGCCCGCTCACCTCGCGTTTGCAACATCTCAAAGTCGGTGATGAAATTTTGGTCAGCCGCAAACCGGTCGGGACTTTAGTGTTGCACGATTTATTACCGGGCAAAAACCTTTACCTGCTCGGCACCGGCACCGGCCTCGCACCCTACATGAGCATTATCAAAGATCCGGAAACTTATGCGCGCTTCGAAAAAGTAATTCTGGTACACGGCGTGCGTCAAATCAACGAACTCGCCTATGCCGACTACATTAAAGAAGAATTGCCGCTAAACGAATTTTTCGGTGAAGAAGTCAAAGAGAAATTAATTTACTATCCCACTGTGACACGCGAGCCGTATATCAATCGTGGTCGTCTCACCGACTTGATCGAAAGCGGAAAATTATTTCAGGATATCGGCTTGCCGTTTGCCAATAAAAAAGACGACCGCATAATGGTCTGCGGCAGCCCAAGCATGTTAAAAGATACGCGCGAACTGCTAAAAAAACTCGGCTTCGAAGAATCACCCCATCAAGGCGTGCCGGGTGATTTCGTAATTGAAAAAGCGTTTGTGGAAAAATAGTTTTTTATTTCACGACACAGTAAATCCCCCTACCCCCCTTTTGCAAAGGGGGGAATCAAGCCAAACCTTCGTCTGCAAAGTCGGGAGCAGCACCCCATACGAAGCGAGAAGTCTCCCCCTTTGAAAAAGGGGGACTAAGGGGGATTTGCTCTTGAACTGCTCGCACAATACAACCCCCTGCCTCGCCCAATTCATAAACGTAGCAACGTAACGTAACCAATACCGTCTCTGCCAATTCCCTGTAAAATCTGCTTCACCATTTCAACTTCGCTCTGGAGCCATCGTGTCCCTGCCCACCATTCTGCAAAACCTGAGTTTGCCCGTCATTGGTTCGCCACTGTTCATCGCCAGCAATCCTGAGTTGGTTATCGCACAATGCAAAGCCGGTATCGTTGGTTCGTTTCCAGCACTCAATGCGCGACCTGCGGCGGAACTCGATACATGGCTTAATCGCATTCAAAGCGAGCTGGCCGAACACAAACAAAAAAATCCACAAGCGATTATCGGCCCTCTCGCAGTGAATCAAATCGTGCATGCTTCAAACGACCGACTCGAACACGACGTCGAAGTCTGCGTAAAGCATAAAATTCCTATCATCATCTCCAGCCTCCGCGCGCCATCTGCCGAGATGCTAGCGGCGATTCATAGTTATGGCGGTATCGTGTTGCACGATGTCATCAGCATTCGTCACGCCGAAAAGTCTTTGGAGGCCGGCGTCGATGGCTTGATCCTCGTCGCGGCAGGTGCAGGCGGCCACGCGGGCACTTTGTCACCTTTCGCACTGGTCGGCGAAGTGCGCAAATTTTATTCCGGCACGATTGCGCTTTCTGGCTCGATTGCATCGGGCGACGCCATTCTCGGCGCGCAAGCGATGGGCGCGGACCTCGCCTACATCGGCAGCCGTTGGCTTGCCACACAAGAGGCCAACACCACCGCCGAATATCGCCAAGCCATCGTCGATAGCAAAGCGGCGGACATTGTCTATACGAATTTATTCACCGGCGTCCACGGCAACTATTTGAAAAAGAGTATCGTTAACGCCGGGCTCAATCCAGATGACTTACCCGTCGCGGAAAAATCCAGCATGAACTTCGCCTCCGGCAGCGGCGCCAAAGCCAAAGCCTGGCGCGACATCTGGGGCGCCGGGCAAGGCGTGGGATTGATGGATGATTTACCGACCACCGCAGAATGCGTGGCGCGCTTAAAAGTCGAATATGACGCCGCAAAACAACGTCTTAGCATTAAATAAAGTTGAATTAAATCAAATACTTATGAAACAATCTCTGTGGCGCTAAAATCAACCATCTTCCGCGCGGATTTACAAATTTCCGACATGGATAGAAACTACTACGCCAATCACGCGTTGACGCTGGCACAACATCCCTCCGAAACCGATGAGCGCATGATGGTGCGCTTGTTAGCGTTTGCGTTGCACGCGCACGAACATCTCGCCTTCGGCAATGGTCTCTCCGCTGACGATGAACCCGACCTATGGCTTAAAGATTTAACCGGCGCGATCGATAGCTGGATCGACGTCGGCATGCCGGATGAAAAATTAGTCAGACGCGCTTGCGGTCGCGCTAAGCAAGTTTACATTTACGGTTATGGTGGAAGAGTTGTAGGCATGTGGTGGCAAGGCGTAGCCGCCAAACTCGCCAACTGCAACAACTTGAGCGTGTACGATCTTTCAACACCAACCACCAAAGCCCTCGCCCAACTCGCCGAACGCAATATGCAATTGCAATGCACTATTCAGGATGGCGAAGTGTGGCTAGGTAGCGACAAAGAAACGGTGAAGGTGGAATGGATGGAAGTGAAAGCGATTAGCTGAAATTAAACTCTTCGCATTTTCTAGCCCATAATATCTATGCACACACTTTGCACTGAATCATAATCAATTATGGTTAATGCATTTCAACTACTACCTGCATTTTTACCCATCCGATCGCTGGGCTTCGTGCCTCAGCCCAGCCTACATAAAATTCCTGATTGATTATAATGGCTAACCTTAATAGCTAGGTCAGACATGGATTTCCCCGCGCTGGTACAGGATTACGGTTACTACGCTGTATTTATCGGCACCCTGCTCGAAGGAGAAGTCATACTTGTGCTGGCGGGCATGGCGGCACATGCGCAAAAATTATCGCTGCCGACAGTCGTTGCGATTGCGACGGTTGGTGGATTTTTAGGCGATCAGTTTTTCTTTGCGTTAGGTCGGCGCTTCGGTGCGGGCATTTTGCAAAACAAACCGCATTGGCAACCGCGCGTCGATAAAGTCAACACTCTGCTTGATCGCTACCACGCGCCACTTATTATTATGATCCGTTTTATGTACGGCCTGCGCATCATCGGCCCGATAGTCATCGGCATGAGCAATGTGCCGCGCTGGCGCTTGGCATTATTCAATTTTATCGGCGCGATGATCTGGGCACCGTTGATTGCCGGGGGCGGCTATTTATTCGGGCATGTGCTGGAAACTTTTTTTGCCCACATGGAACATGCCCAACGTCTGCTTCTCGCGCTGTTGCTGATGGGCGGCGTTGCAGCCTGGATAATTCTACGGCAAAGGAAATAGTGGCGTAGCCTGCATAACATTTAGTGTGTTAGCGGAAAAACCTGCCGACTAAGCGGTCTACATATGTTTGCCGTTTGATTATAATAAGCAATCGTTTTCCAAAAGTGTGCCATGTCAGACTGGCTTAAAAACTTTCCCGGTTCGTTACTGTTAACCACCGACAATCTTCTGCTCGGATTCTTTGTTTTTGTTGTCACGTTTGTGCTAAGTTTGGCGGTGGTGGGGTTTATTGTGACGCGCTTGCCAGTGGATTATTTTCATCCTTCGTACAAACGCACTTTCATGGATGGACAACATCGCGTGCTACGCGGACTGGCGTTTGCGCTGAAAAATATCTTGGGATTTTTGCTGGTATTGCTGGGAATTGTTTTGTCGCTGCCCGGCGTGCCGGGTCAAGGTTTGATTACGATTCTAATCGGTGTGATGTTGCTGGATTTTCCCGGCAAACGCGAGCTGGAACGCAAAATTATCAATCGCCCTGCGGTGTTATCGACTGTGAATAAATTGCGCGTAAAATTTTCGCGCCCTCCTCTGCAGCTTTAGTTTTTCCCCGATGCTTCGCATGTAATGCTGTCGAGCAATTTTTCTACTTCGTTACCGTACTATTACAAGGGAGCAGGCCAACCACACTCAACTTATTTTGTTGGCGCTCTTAGTATTAGCTGCAATGGCAGCTTGGTTATTTTTGCGCCGAGATAAATAAAATTCTGCCCCGAGCAAATAATATTGAATCAGCGCACCGCTT
>JBEEJL010000218.1:0-5462 GCA_041169175.1 Pseudomonadota bacterium
TAGGTGGCGATGAATTCGGTTTGTTGCTGGAAAATTATCAGCTCGATCGTGCGCTGGAAATTGCACACTTGTTGTGCGAGACCATACGTGCATTTCGTTTTTCCTGGAGCGGCAAGACCTTTACCATTGGTGCCTCCATCGGTATCGTGGTGATTAATCGTGGCAGCGATAATGTCTCCAGTGTATTGAGCCGTGCTGACAGTGCATGTTACTCGGCCAAAGATCGCGGGCGCAATCAGGTTTATGTGTATCGCGATCGCGACGACGTGCCTGGCGTGGTTAGCGCAGGCAAAGGCTGGGCGACGCGCATCAACGAAGCGTTGGAAAACGATGATTTTTGTATTTACTATCAACCTATCGCGCCGTTGCAAAGTAATCGCGACGATGGCACGCGCTACTTTGAGGCGTTGCTGAGACTGCGCCAATCGGACGGCGAAGTGATCTTGCCGATGGCGTTTATCCCCGCTGCCGAACGTTACAATATGATGCAAAGCATAGACCGCTGGGTGATACAGCGTTGCTTCGCCGATTATCGAAAATTGATGGACGATGCGCCCGGCCATGCGGCGAATATTATTTCAATTAATTTATCCGGTCATTCATTATGCGACGATAAGTTTTCCAAATTTCTGGAAGATCAATTTGCGGTGTACGGCATTTCGCCGCAAAGAGTTTATTTTGAAATTACCGAAACCGCCGCTATTACCAATCTAGCCAAAGCGGTGGCTTTAATAGAGCAACAAAAACGCATCGGCTGCAAATTTTTGCTCGACGATTTCGGCACGGGCCTGTCGTCATTCTCTTATCTGAAAAATTTACCGGTCGATGGCGTGAAAATTGATGGCGTGTTTGTGCGCGACATGTTGGAAAACCGCACCGATTTCGCTATGGTAGAGGCGATTAACAGTATCGGCCATGTTATGGGGCTCTACACCGTGGCGGAGTATGTGGAGAACGAAGCGACATTCAATGTGTTACGCGATATGGGCGTTGATTTCGCGCAAGGACATTTTGTCGGCACGCCATTGCCCCTGGCAGATAGTCTGGGCAAGGCCGTGCGCGCGAACGTCATCAATCTTCCTAGTCGCAGTGATGTAAACCGCCCGGATCGGATACTGTAAAGTGCAGAATTCACACGTCAAGCGGGCGATGTTATAATTCGTTTGCTAAATTTAAGTCGCGCACTTGTTTCATCGGGTGCTTTTTTTAACTGTATGAAGAATGGATGGATTGCATGTTTTTTTCTCTTTATTCACGTAGCTTGCTGGCGGCTGCCTTATCTGTAGGCTTGAGCCTCCCTGCTGCCGCAGCAGGCGATGCGGTCGCCGGCAAAATTAAAACCTACGCTTGCCAAGGCTGTCACGGCATTCCCGGCACCAAGACGGCATTCCCAGAGCTGTATAGCGTGCCTAAGCTGGGCGGTCAACATGCGCAATATATTGTCAGCGCATTGAAAGCTTATAAAGCCGGGCAACGCAATCACAGCACCATGCAGGCCAACGCTTCCACTTTGTCTGATCAAGACATGGAAGATATCGCCGCTTATTACAGCGCAAAATAAATCATGATGAGAACCGCTTATATGCAAAAAATATTCATTTCGATCGTAGCCAGTTTATTTGTTGGTTCAGCTTTTGCCGAAGGTAATGCCGAATTAGGTAAACAAAAATCCCAACTCTGTATCGCTTGCCACGGCGCAGACGGCAACAGCGCAACCGGAGATTTTCCCAAGCTCGCAGGACAGAATGCCGATTACTTGCAAGCGGCATTGCATCAATACAAAAGCGGCAAACGCAAAAATCAGATCATGGCCGGTTTCGCGACGGGTTTAAGTGACGCAGATATGGCCAATCTTGCGGCCTATTTTTCAGCGCAAAAAGGTTTGGAACTGAAGTATTAATTTTTTTCAATGTTGGTTTAAATAAAAAAGCAGCTTCGGCTGCTTTTTAATTTTTGGGTACAACATACATGCGCTTGTGCGCTACTACTTTATTAATGAGTGTCGTACTTAATTTAAATCGTCTTGGTGCGCGAGTACACCTACAAAACCTATCGACCCTTTCATAAAATATCTATACGAAGAAAGAAGAATTGCTTACCCTTCTGCGCCGACGCTATTTTTGCTGCCTATCGGGGGCCGTCGGCAAGCACATGTTTGAGCTACGCGGCGATGACGATTTGAAGTGAAGGTGAGAGCGAGGTTGTGCTCGACGCCCGGTAGGCGGCAGAAATAGCGCGACAACAAAAACCTAAAAACAATAAGCAGCGCGGCGGGTTCGCCTTTTTTGGTTACTTTTTTGGCGAAGCAAAAAAGTGACTAGACGCCGGGCTACCCCCGGCATGTTATTCCAAGCTGTGAAGCAAAAAATTACAAACGAACAACATCCCTCCCATCTCAACCTTCCCCCGACAAGGGGGGCAGAGCGGTGATTACCTCACATTCTTTGCACGTTTGAAAATAATTTATACAGGTGCGGCGCGCCCTACGCTTTAGCTGCGCTTTCCAAGCAGGAAAGATATAGCGCGGTATCCGGCGTTTGTCCGATGCGTTGCGCCTGCCACAAAGTTTCCGCCAAACAATCCATGATGCGGTGTTTCGCTTCGTGTTCCGAATCCAGTTTGCCGCGCAGCGTAATAAACGCAGCCAGAATTCCTTGCGGCTGATCAATCGATAATTGCTCTTCTATGGCCAAGTGCATCGACATATGCAAGAACGGATTGGTCTCGCCGAACTCGGGCAGGTAATCGCGCTCCAGATATTTTTCTGCCTGCGCTAACGCGAGATGATATTCAGGGTGCAACAACATCACTTTTAAGGCTAACGCTTCAATTTGCGTAAGCATTTGATTATTTTGATATTTTTTCCATGTGTTGAATAGAAATTCGCGCGCTTCGCGACGTGATGGGGTAAACATTTCAGTTCATTTCCTTGGCTTTGAATTCGCACAAACTCTCAATCACGCATTGCGCGCACAAGGGTTTGCGCGCGCGACAAGTGTAACGTCCGTGCAAAATCAGCCAATGATGCGCGTCTTGCTTGAATTCATCGGCAACAAATTTAATCAATCTACTTTCCACTTCAGCAACATTTTTTCCCGGGGCGATACCGGTTCGGTTCGACACGCGAAAGATATGCGTATCGACTGCTATCGTCGGTTCGCCAAACGCTGTATTTAATACCACGTTGGCGGTCTTGCGTCCGACGCCGGGCAAAGCCTGCAAAGCTTCGCGCGTGCGCGGGACTTCGCTGTCGTGTAAGTCTGCCAGCATTTTGCACGTCGCCATAATATGGCGCGCCTTGGCGCGAAACAGGCCGATGGTTTTAATATGCTCGATGAGTTTATTTTCCCCCAGCGCCAGTATTTTTTTCGGAGTATTCGCGATTTTGAATAATTTTTGCGTCGCCAGATTGACGCTAACGTCGGTTGCCTGTGCCGATAGAATCACCGAGATCAGCAATTCAAACGGCGAGGCGTAGTGTAATTCTGTCGTCGGCTGGGGATTTTGCTCGCGCAGACGAGTAAAAATTTCTCGGCGCTTGATCGCGTTCATGAAAGCGTATTCATTTCAATGGACGAAAAGTATCAACACGCCGACCAAAGCAAACAGTGCAGAGGCGATGTAACGCATGACGTGCAGCGGTACTTTTTTTACCAGCGCTTCACCGAGTAAAACGGCGGGCACGTTAGCGAGCATCATGCCGAGAGTCGTGCCAGATACCACAGCGAATAAATTTTTATATTGCGCCGCCAATGCAACCGTAGCCAGTTGTGTCTTGTCACCCATTTCCGCCATAAAAAATAGCAAGGTTGTCGTCATGAATACGCCGGTATTGCTGATGCGCGTATCCGTGTCGTCCAATTTATCTGGCACCAGCGCCCACACAGCGAAAGCGAAAAAAGATGCCGCCAATATCCAATGCAATATGGTCGGGCTGACAAGCGAGGCCAGCCAATTACCGAAACTGGCAGCGATGAAATGGTTTAACAGTGTGGCTATAAAAATACCGGCGATGATAGCCACGGCTTTTTTCGGATAACGTGCCGCCAACACAAAAGAAAGTAATTGGGTTTTGTCGCCGATTTCAGCAATAGCAACCAGTAAGGTTGAGGTGATAAAAGCTTCCAAAAGATTCCCTAGGCTTATTTTTTTGCCGACGTTTGCTTTGCCCGCGCGCGATTAATAGCAGCAGAGGCGGCAGGTGTGACAGTGGTTGGTGGTGGAAGGTCGGATGATTTTATTCGCAGTGCGGCTTTTTTTGCGAGCTGTTGTATTTTTTCGGCTTTGTCGCGCGTCAGACGTTGCAATCGAAGTGTATAACGTTGGCGCCACAGGGCTGGGTTAGCGCGCGTTGTCTGAGCGCTGATCGGCGGTTGCATCACAATACAATCGACCGGACACGGCGGCAAACATAACTCGCATCCGGTACATTCGCTGCGGATAACGGTATGCATTTGTTTGGTCGCCCCGACAATGGCATCGACCGGGCAGGCTTTGATACACAAGGTGCAACCGATGCAAATATTTTCATCAATCATCGCGAAGTGGCGCGGCTTGGTGACACCGTGTTGTTGATTCAGCGGTTTGGTTTCGCGCTTGAGCAGCTTGGCTAGTGCGTCGATGACTTCAGCGCCGCCGGGCGGACATTGGTTAATGTCCGCGCGACCTTCGCTAATCGCCTGGGCGTAGGGCTGGCAACCTGCGTAACCACACTGCGTACATTGAGTTTGCGGTAATCGAGCGTCTATTTTTTCAACCAAGGTGTTCATTGCGCGGTGCTGCCTGTTCGAAGATTCAACCGAAAATGCCCAACAATTGGCCTTGCGCCAGAAAACGGTTGGGCTGGCCGACTATCAGGCGCCCAAAATCTTCCAGAATGGATTCGCCAAAAATGGCGGCCTGGAATGCGACGGTCAGGGTTTCAAAGCGTTCAAAGTTTTTCAATTTAAAAATTAATTGAGCATGTTCATAATCGCCTTGCACCGAGGCTTCAGCATTGATTGAGCAGGGAATGGTAAATTCGGTCCAGCGCATTTTGCCCTCTTCATTGCGCACGTCTTCACGCTTAAATTTGAGGTTGTGCCGCCACAGCGCATCTTCGCACTGATCTATTTGATGCGGCATATCTTTTTTTAGTTGAATATTAAGCGCTGAATGATGTTTGAACTGAAGGGTCACCACGTCAAATACTTCTGCGTCATTGAATTTTCGCTTGCGGTAATCAGCAAAAAAATCCGCTAACATCAGTTGCTCGAATGTGCCGACGCCGTGTAATTGAAATATTTGTCCACTCGGCGGCTTGATAATGTCGAGCTGCTTGCATAGATCGTTCAGATAACTAAACGTTTGGCGCATACGTGCATCAACCAACTCGGCGTTAGCCACGAGGTTGGTTTGATAAGCCTGCTTTTCCTTGGTGAGAGAATCGGCTTGGGATTTAAGTTCGTCGAGAAAGCCCATAT
>JBEEJL010000219.1:0-3228 GCA_041169175.1 Pseudomonadota bacterium
CGCAATCATTTTCTCACCTGCTCCGCTTCGCCCATCGTCAACCCCTACGGCAAAATGGTCGGCATCCTCGACATCACCGGCGACTATCGCTCGCACCAGCATCACACCATGGCGCTGGTCAGCATAGCGGTGCAAATGATTGAAGCACGCTTATTCGCCATGCAATTCCCCAACGAAGTCATCGTCAGCTTTCACCCTGATGCGCATTATCTGGGTAGCTTGAGCGAAGGCAAATTGGCGTTCTCCGCCAGCGGCGAATTCATCGCCGGCAATTCGGCAGCTAAACAATTGCTCGCGTTCCAGTCTGATTACGGCGCCAGTTTTGCCGAAATGTTTGATATTCCGTTTGAACAACTTTTGCTGCGCGCCAAACAGCAGATTCATCCCATTCTGCAAACTCGCGCTGCAAGCGGCAAAGTGGTGTATCTGCAAGTTCAACAATCGCATGCATCGTCGATCATCATGCCGGGCAGCGGCGCGATTCATCAGACGGAACGCAGTAAGCCTTCATTGGTGACGCCGAGCGTAAAAACCAGCGGCAGTCGAAACGTGTTACTGGAAGATCTCGCCCACGGCGACGAGCGGGTCGAAGCCGCCATCACCAAAGCACGCAAAATTCTCGGCCGCGACATTCCGGTGTTAATCCAAGGTGAATCGGGCACGGGCAAAGAATGGCTGGCCAACGCCATCCATAATTCTGGCCCGCGTGCGCATGCACCGTTTGTCGCCGTCAATTGCGCATCGATCCCCGAGGGCTTGATTGAATCGGAATTGTTCGGCTACGAAGAAGGCGCGTTCACGGGCGCAAAGCGCAAAGGCGCGACCGGCAAAATCCAGCAGGCCCACGGCGGCACCTTATTTTTAGACGAAATCGGCGACATGCCGCTAACTTTGCAAGCGCGATTACTGCGCGTATTGCAAGAACGCGCCGTCGTCCCGCTCGGCGCGGCCAAAGCCGTGCCGGTAGATGTGATGATTATTTGCGCTACTAACCACAAAATCCGCGATCAAGTCGCCAACGGCGAGTTCCGCGAAGATTTATACTATAGAATTAATGGCTTAACGATTATGCTGCCGTCGCTACGCGATCGCAGCGACATTGCCCAACTTGCTCAGCGAATTGCAGTATCTGAGGCTAACTGCGGCGAAAAAGTGACTATCTCTGCTGAAGTCATGGCCTTATTCACCCAACACCCCTGGCCCGGCAACATCCGCCAACTGAGCAATGTCCTGCGCGCCGCGCAAGCCCTCACCGACCCCGGCTGTCAGATTACCCGCGACTGTTTGCCCGATGACTTCCTCGATGAAATCACGCCAAAACCCACTCAATCTGTAGGTATTAGCACGCAAAATCAGTCATTTCCGCTCAACTCAAATGCAAGCCTCGACGATATGGAAGCTCTCGCCATTCAACGCGCTATCGAAGCGCATAGCGGAAACATCTCTGCGGCAGCTCGGCAACTAGGTATAAGCCGAAATACGCTGTATCGGAAGATGAAAGCTGACCAATCATAACTATATGTTTTAATTAAACTTTTTTAAATGGCATGTTTGCAGTAACTGCCCGGGGAAACATGCAACGGATAGTGGCTGAAGGTTTATCGCTTGAGCCGCAAGTCGTGGCGCATGCCGAAGAAATGTTTGTCGTTCTGTCCGACCCCGCAATCTATCAATTCGAAAATGCTCCACCTGACTCAGTTTAATAGTTGCGCGCGCGTTTCGCCAAACTGGAATCAAGGCAATCTGCAGATGGCCAAGAAAAATGGCTGAACTGGGTGGTTCGCTTGCCTAGTTCGGAATTGATCGGCTACGTTCAGGCCACCGTGAAATCCCATCACCGCGCAAGTATTGCTTACGAATTTTCCAGCGCCTATTGGGGACGCGGCATTTGTTATCTATCCGTGCAAGCAATGATGGCTGAATTAGGCGATCAATATGGCGTGCGCAACTTATCTGCCGTTTTAAAACAACATAATCTTCGCTCGAAACGATTGCTCGAACGACTTGGATTTTAGGCTCACGCAAGCTGACGCTTCGACGCAACTGGGGTCGGGAGAAATATTCATGCAACGCGAAACCGTATAAGTTTTAGAAAAAATCCTGCGAAATGGTCGGCCGCTGGCCAGCTTTGAGCAACTCCCCGATTTTTGCTGTGTTGACCTAGGCGACAGTGATGATCAGCACCATTATCAGAAGTAACAGCGCCCAAATTATTATATTTGACTGTCCGCTTCTATCAATTGGCGCGTTCAAACATTCAAAATCGCCCCTAACCTGCCGGCCGAGCGGCGGAAAAACCGCCGTTCAACCAGCCCGGTTTGTAATATTGCTAGCGGCAACCGGGAAAGCATAAGGGGTATGTTTTTTCCGAAAATTAAGTCGAGCTTGGCACCTTACTTATTATTAATACTTATTTATGGAAGTCAGGTGTAATAAATTGTAGCGAGCTTCCTGTGAGAAACCAGAGGGCGGTTGAAATTGACGCACACCCTGCTCCGAGGCTGATAAGCCTGTAAACAGTGTTAACACTTCTACCAATTCAAGGCGCAGGCTTGTGGATCGTGCGCACTACAAGATTGATCTTGCCTTTGGGCGCCAGGAATTCAAGCGTTTCACCGGTAACCGCATCCAGCAGCGCCTTGGCTAGAGCGCTGTCACGGTTGATGCTACCACTTGAGGGGTCTCCTGCGCCTCTCACAATTTTCGCACTCGCCAGTGTACCGTTGTCGAGGTACTCATAATCCACCGTATCGCCGACTTCAACACACATTTCGGCGTTCGCCGCCGTTTGTACTATGGTTTTCGTTTCGCCCTGAACAATGGCTTGAGCTGCCCTATTGGTAACATCACTTGCTTCTGGAAATTTTTCGGTCTTTAGAGGGCTCACACTGCTTGACAGATTGCCCGCTTGATCGATGCTTGCACGACGAATGAACTGATGTTGTTGGGGAGCGTCCTTGGATTGAGCCGCATCACGTAACACCATTAGCTCTTTTGCAAGTTTGTCTTTTGCCTGTTCTGAATTTTCAAACCAATCCGTGCTCCAAATGCGCAAAATCTTCCAGCCCTTGGCTTCCAGAATCTCCTGCCGCCAGACATCGCTTGTGCGCGCGCGCCAGCTTGAATGATAGCGAGCGCCATCGCACTCCAGACCACATAGGTAATTACGGCTATCGTTGCTAACGCGCACGCCTAAGTCAATACGAAAACCACTTTCCCCGACTTGGC
>JBEEJL010000220.1:0-6298 GCA_041169175.1 Pseudomonadota bacterium
GAATGAAGGCCGTGACCCGCAAGTCTATGGTATCGGCCTCAAAGAAATCTGGGACATCAAACCGGAGCAACATAAACCCGGCTTAGTCATTCACACCGCGGGCTGGCCGCTGAATACGACAACTTATGGCGGATCATATTTTTATCATCTGGAAAATAATCAGGTTGCCATCGGATTCGTATTGGGCTTGGGTTACACCAATCCTTATCTTTCGCCCTACGAAGAATTCCAGCGTTATAAAACGCATCCATCGATCCGACCATTCCTCGAAGGTGGTAAACGCATTGCCTACGGCGCGCGTGCGATCACCGCTGGCGGCATTCAATCCTTACCCAAGCTGACGTTTAATGGCGGTGTGCTGATTGGCGATGATGCGGGTTTCTTGAACGTGTCGCGTATCAAAGGCAGCCATGCCGCGATGAAGTCCGGCATGCTGGCAGCGCAATCTGCGTTCGACGCGCTCAAAGCCAATCGCTGCAACGACGAACTGGTCAGCTACCCAGAAGCCTTCAAACAAAGCTGGCTGCACGAAGAACTGCACAAGGCGCGTAACTTCAAACCGCTGATGAGCAAAAATATTTACGTCGGCTCACCGATGGTGTTCATCGACCAGACGATTCTTGCCGGCAAAGCACCGTGGACGCTGCATCACAAACACGCTGACCACGAAACGCTGGTGAATAAAAAAGACGCCAAACCGATTGATTACCCGAAACCGGATGGCGTGATTTCGTTTGATCGATTGTCATCGGTGTTTATTTCCAATACCAATCATGAAGAAAATCAGCCTGCGCATTTGACCTTGAAAGATGCGAGCGTACCGATCCATATCAATCTTGAACAGTACGACGCGCCCGAGCAACGCTACTGCCCGGCTGGCGTATATGAAATTGTGCGTGATACGGATAACAAAAACCCCCGCTTGCAAATCAACGCGCAAAATTGCGTGCACTGCAAAACCTGCGACATCAAAGACCCGACGCAGAATATCGTGTGGGTCACGCCGGAAGGCGGCGGCGGGCCGAATTATCCGAATATGTAATTGAGATTCGAGCGGGATGGGCGTAAAGTAGAAATTAAGCTGCGCCCATCACGAGGAGACTTGTATGATTACTATCCGCGAAATCCTGGCTTCAAAATCCGAGACGGTTCACTCCATCACGCCTGACGCCTCGGTATTTCAGGCGCTCAAACTCATGGCGGAAAAGGACATTGGCGCCGTACCCGTCATGGAAGCCGGTGAACTGGTCGGCATTCTTTCTGAGCGCGATTACGCACGCAAAATTGTGTTGCTGGGCAAATCTTCAACCGACACACCCGTGCGCCAAATTATGACCAGCCACGTCATTTGTATTTCACCCAAACAAACCATCGAAGGTTGTATGGCGCTGATGACCGAAATGCGCATTCGCCATTTACCGGTGTGCGGCGAAGACGGTAAAGTCATTGGTATGATTACCATTGGTGATTTGGTCAAAGCGCAAATCGATAATTTGAAATTCACGATTGAGCAGATGGAACATTACGTTCACGGTTAGATTCGTAGGTTGGGCTGATAAGCCCAGCCTGCCAAAAGCAGCGCCAGCCTAGGCCTTCTGCTCTAACCCCACCGCCACCAACACCGGCTGCAACAAGCGCACCAATTCCCGCGGATCGAGTCCGACCAAATAACCCTTCGCGCCGCCATTAATATAGATGCGCGGCAAATCGATAATGGTTTTTTCGGCATACACGGGCATCGGTTTGCGCGTGCCGAACGGCGACGTGCCGCCGACTTGATAGCCTGAATGCCGATTCGCCACCTCCGGTTTGCAGGGTGAAATTTTTTTAACGCCCATGATACGCGCGAGTTCTTTAGTCGAAACTTGTCTATCGCCGTGCATAAGTACGATGAGCGGATTGGCTTCGTCATCTTCCATCACCAATGTTTTCACCACTGCGTGTTCTTCCACGCCCAGCTCGCGCGCGCTGACATTGGTGCCGCCCTTCTCCTCGTAATCGTAAGGATGATCGGTGAAGGCAACGCCGTGCTCGCGCAGCATGTGAATAGCCGGGGTGACCGGCAACTTTTGTTTATGCATGATGACCAAACAGTGTAATGAGAGCGAAAACTATCGCGGCAATGCGCATGAGTCAATAGCATCGTATAATCATCTCAAAATTATTATTTGATTCAGATTTCATTCAAGCGTAAAAATCCCGCTTCGTCATATCAACGTAACTATTTGATTATATTAAGGAAATATATGAAACTCTTTACACTCAAACCGCTCGTCATGCTCACTTCTATTGCCCTCGCGGCTTGCGCCGCAACGCCGATGAATGATCGAGCTGTGTCAGCCGAAGCGAAACCTAGCGTTGATCTGGCCAGCATGGATAGTAGCGTCAAACCTTGCGCAGATTTTTTCCAATACGCCAACGGCACATGGATTAAAAATAATCCGATTCCGCCTGATCGTACTTCGTGGGGAGCATTTAATGAATTGCGTGATCGCAATTTGACCGCGCTGAATCAGGTTGCGCTGGCGGCGGCGTTTAACACTGCGCCCGATATTAATAGTAAATTGGTCGGTGACTTTTATATGAGCGCGATGGACACGGCGAAGATTGAAGCGGCTGGCGTCACGCCACTGCAGCCGGAATTCGCGCGTATTGACGCCTTCAAAAATTCATCTGACTTAGTGGAATTCATCGCCAACATGCACACACGCGGCGTGAGCCCCGGCTTTAATTTTAACGTGGGCCAGGATGCGACCGATAGCACGCAAACCATCGCTGTATTGACTCAAGGCGGACTCGGCCTGCCTGATCGTGACTATTATTTTAACGACGATCAAAAATCGAAAGACCTACGCGCCGGTTATGTGAACCACTTGAAAAAAATGTTCGCCTTATTGGGCGATGCAACAGATGCTGCAGACAAAAACGCGCAAACCGTCATGGCGCTGGAGACGCGTTTGGCAAAAGCTTCCAATACCAAAGTAGAAATGCGCGACCCAAAGGCGAATTACAATCCCAAGACACTATCGCAATTGCAATCAGACGCGCCAGAAGTAAATTGGCAGCGTTATTTCAACGCCATTGGCTTGGCGCAGCCCGGCAGCTTTAATTTGTCGCAACCCAGGTTTTTCAAAACGCTGGCAAACGAAATCAATTCAACCGCCATTGCCGATTGGAAAACTTATTTACGCTGGCAGGTCGCGCACGAAAATGCGCCCATGTTGAGTAAAGCATTTGCCGATGAAAACTTTGAGTTTTTCAACAAAACGCTGAACGGCCAAAAAGAGCAGCTACCGCGCTGGAAGCGCATGGTGCAAGTCACCGACACCGCGCTGCCGGAAGCGATGGGTAAATTGTATGTCGAGAAAAACTTCGCCGGGCCGGCCAAGCAACGCACGCTCGATTTGGTGAAAAATCTGCGCGCTGCTATGAGCGAGCGTATCCAGAAACTTGAATGGATGGACGACGCAACGCGCGGCTTGGCATTGAAAAAACTCGAAGCCTTCGCAGTAAAAATCGGCTATCCGGACAAATGGCGCGACTACAGCAATCTCAAATTATCGCGCGACTCACTGGTGCAAAATATATCCGCCGCCAACGAGTTTGAATTCAAGCGTCAACTTGCCAAAGTCGGCAAGCCGGTCGATCGCAACGAATGGGGCATGTCACCGCCAACGGTGAACGCATATTACAACCCGGAGATGAACGAAATTGTTTTCCCTGCCGGTATTTTGCAACCGCCGTTCTTTGACGCCAACGGCTCCGACGCCGCAAACTACGGCGCCATCGGCATGGTCATCGGGCACGAATTCACGCATGGCTTTGACGACGAAGGCCGCCAGTACGACGCGAAGGGAAATCTGAAATCCTGGTGGACCGACGCAGCGGAAAAAAACTTTAACGAACGCGCTGCCTTGGTGGAAGCGCAATACAATCAATACAAACCGTTGCCGGATATGAATATCAACGGCAAGCTCACGCTGGGCGAAAACATCGCCGACTTGGGCGGCATCAAAATGGCGTATCTGGCCTGGCAAAAATCGCAACAAGGCAAACCGGTTGGCGCGACGGTGAATGGCCTGACACCTGAGCAGCAATTCTTTGTCGCTTACGGCCAAGTCTGGCGTAGCCATACGCGCCCGGAACAAGCGCGCTTACGCCTGACCACCGACCCGCATTCGCCGCCGGAATTTCGCATACGCGGCTCGCTGGAAAATATGCCGGAATTTTTGCGTGCCTTTAACTGCCCGGCTCCGACAGGCGCGAGCGACGGCAAACTCAAGGCCATCTGGTAAGCAAGATGGATTTTATTCGCGACAAACGCCAGTTGTGGTTGGGCTTGGCGGCGTTCTTGCTAATTTGCTTTACCGCAGCGGGCATCGGCAGTTACGCCACTTTCCCGGCAATTCCCGGTTGGTATGCAACGATTAACAAACCAACATGGAATCCGCCGAGTTGGTTGTTTGGCCCAGTGTGGACCGTACTCTACACGATGATGGCTGCGGCAGCATGGATGGTGTGGCGCAGGCTTGGTGTGCAAGCGGCCGCCACGCCGCTGTTTTTTTTCGCCGTGCAATTGATGTTGAATACTTTGTGGTCGGTATTTTTTTTCGGGCTGCATAACCCCGGCTTGGCATTCATAGAAATTATTTTGTTATGGCTTTCGATTGCCGCGACCATTTATTTTTTTTGGAAAGTGCGCCCGCTCGCCGGCGCATTGTTAATTCCCTATCTCGCATGGGTCAGCTTCGCCGCGTTTCTCAACTTCACCATCTGGCGCTTGAATTCTTAACGCCATGAGCAAAGCTTTCACCAAAGAAAACGACGAGCAAGACGACGAAGCAGAAGTCGAAGCCAGCCAACCAACCGGCGTAAAAAATTACATCACACCGCAAGGCCATGCGCGCATGAAAGCGGAATTTTTGCAGTTGATGGATGTCGAGCGACCCGAGATGGTGTCGGTCGTATCGTGGGCCGCCAAAAATGGCGACCGTTCAGAAAATGGTGATTATCTTTACGGTAAAAAACGCCTGCGTGAAATCGATCGTCGCATCCGCTTTCTCACCAAACGCCTCGACATCGCCGAGATCATCGACCCCGCCACGCGCGAAGACACCGACCAGGTTTTTTTCGGCGCGACAGTAACTTTACTTGATGACAAAAACGAGCAACACACCTACAGCATCGTCGGCATGGACGAAATCGACCTCGCGCGCGGACGCGTCAGTTGGATATCACCTATAGCCAAAGTATTAATCAAAGCACGTGAAGGTGATGTGGTGCGCTTACAAACGCCGGGCGGCGAACGCGAGTTGGAAATTATTGAAGTGGTTTACAAGACCCTGGAATGAATTCTAAACTGTCCGCATTTCTAAATGTTTGCCTAAAGCCTGCAACGCTGCGGCAATACCGTCAATCCGGCTGGTGTGGTGCAAATCGGTCAAGCGATTCACTTCCTGCGGCGTAGTTTTAAGACGGCGCGCGAGTTCTGCTGGCCGAACTTTCTGGGTAATCATTTCATTCAGCAACAATACTTTGGCAGACAAACTAGCAGGTAATTCCACGAGTTTTTGTCCACGCTTCGGTTTCGATGGCTGAGGAACGATACGATTATCTTCAAAGTAAAAATCAAGCGCAGACTCCAACGCGGCCTTTGCTGAAAGTAATGCTTCGGCTTCGGTGTCACCTTGAGTGATGGCCTCTGGAATGTCGGGAAACGTCACGACAAAACCACCGTTTACTTTGTCGGCCTTTAACTTGATGGGGTATATAAACATTTTGTGCTCCTTATTTCAATCCAAGTTGTTTCTTGATTGCCTCTACTGTCCCCGTCTTTAATTCAGCGTTATGCATGGGCAAAACAGACTGCTTGCCATCCAAGTAAACTTTCAAGTGCGATCTTTTGCCCGTTTTGAAAACTGCGCCTTGCTTGCTTAGCCATCGCTTGAATTCTTTGCTATTCATGAAACATAATATAAACAATATTGTTTATAATAGCAATATCGTCAGACTGAGAAATCGGGCAGTGAGTGCTAGTTGGAAATTATTGTGCAAGGTTATAAGGCCTTAGATGAATATTCAATATTATTTAATATAATCAATGGGATAACAGGATACGTGAATACTAGACAAAGATGCATTACGCATCAAAATATCCGTCAACTTAACTAAGGCTCCCGTGGATTCAACCGGTCAGCGCAACGGCTTTTATTAGTGTATCGCTAGGCGTGGCATAACCCAAAGTTTTTCTTGGTCTCGTGTTGAGTTGCAGGGCGACTGCATCAAGCTGTTTTTGGCT
>JBEEJL010000221.1:0-7116 GCA_041169175.1 Pseudomonadota bacterium
GTGCTCGCGCCGCTTCTTACTTCGTACACTGCCAGCATGCCGAACAGTACGCCATCGAGCACGCCGGCCAGAAAGCCCAGACGAATACCGAATACATGCTTAATATCACGCAACATACCGATAAGAAAATGATGTACCGCGGCGGGTTTGTCGGTATGTATTACCTGCATCGGAATATTGGCCCAGAATAACGGCACCACTGCAGCCGCCGCGACGGCCGCACCGAAGTAAAAAATATTTCCCGTTGCAATACCAACCCACGCAATCAACAACGGGCCTATCGCTTGGCTGAGATGAATAAAAGTTTCGTGAATGCCGACTACACGCCCGCGCTGCGCGCCGGAAATGATGGAATATAACCAGCTCTCATTACCGATCCAGCGCAGGCCAATGCCAAAACCAAACACCGCACTGGCCAAGCACCATAAGATAATCATCGGGGGTGGGATCCATGGCATGGCTAATGCCGCGACGCCAGAACCAACGCAACCTAAAATCACAATCGTGCGCGCTCTGGTCACGTGCATCAGATGCGGCGCGTATAAAATACCGAACAGCATGCCGGTCCATTGCATCGAGCCGACTAAACCGATTTCGCTCGCTGAAATATTTTTATCCGCCAGCCACAGCGCAATCAGCGGATAAATAATTCCCATCTGCGATAGTTGCGCGATGGCGGAAACGGCATTCAGCGCGACGATGGTCGGTAGTTTTTGCGCTAATGGATCGGCATGTTGCATCGATTGACTCATGATGTTTGCATACTCAATGCCACAGCTTCCGCCACTTTTATACCGTCTATCGCCGCCGATAAAATGCCGCCCGCATAACCGGCGCCCTCGCCTGCCGGATAGAGTCCTTTGGTATTCAAACTTTGCAGAGTGTTGTCGTCACGCGTGATGCGGATCGGCGACGACGTGCGCGTTTCGACGCCGGTGAGTATGGCGTCGTGCAAAAAGTAACCTTTGATTTGTTTGTCGAATGCGGGCAAGGCTTCGCGTATTGCGGCTATCGCATAGGTAGGCAAACTGCTATCAAGCTCGCCTAAAGTAACACCGGGTTTGTATGAGGGAACGACCGAGCCGAGTTGCGTCGAAGCTCTACGCGCGACAAAATCGCCGACTAGTTGCGCCGGTGCGTTGTAATTTTTACCTCCGAGCTCAAAAGCTTTTTCTTCCCAATGGCGTTGCAACGTCATGCCCGCCAACACATCACCGGGATAATCGCGCGCGTCGATACCCACCACGATGCCGCTGTTAGCATTGCGTTCATTGCGCGAATATTCGCTCATGCCATTAGTGACGACGCGGCCCGGCTCGGATGCCGCTGCAACAACCGTACCACCGGGGCACATACAAAAACTATAAACAGAGCGACCATTGCTGGCGTGATGTACCAGCTTATAATCGGCAGCACCGAGTATATTATTGCCGGCATTTTCGCCATAACGAAAACGATCAATCATCGATTGCGGATGCTCGATGCGAAAGCCAATGGAGAAAGGTTTGGCTTCGATAAATACGCCGCACTGATGCAAAATTTGAAATGTATCGCGCGCGCTGTGGCCGATGGCAAGGATAATCTGGTTGGCGTGGATAGTCTCACCGCCCTCCAGCACTACCTCACATAACTCTTTGTTCTTAATAATAAAATTAACTACTTTTTGTTGAAAGCGAAACTCGCCGCCGAGCGATTCAATCGTCGCGCGCATGCGCTCGACGATACCCACCAAACGAAACGTACCAATGTGTGGTTTGCTCACATAAGAAATTTCTGGCGGCGCACCGGCTTTAATAAATTCATCAATCACTTTGCGGCCGTAATGTTTTGGGTCTTTAATCTGACTATACAATTTGCCATCGGAAAAAGTACCCGCGCCGCCTTCGCCGAATTGCACGTTGGATTCCGGATGCAAAATATGTTTGCGCCACAAATCCCAGGTATCTTTAGTGCGCTCGCGCACTGCTTTACCACGCTCAAGCACGATAGGTTTAAAACCCATTTGCGCCAGGACTAGCGCAGCGAAAATGCCGCAGGGACCGGCGCCGATAATGACCGGTCGTGATTTTTTTTCGCCCACCGATTTAGTCACAAATTTATAACTCGTATCGGGCGCAGGCATGACATGCGGATTCCGCTGCAAACGCTGGAGGACTTCGGCTTCGTTAGTCACTTCAACATCAAGCGAATAAATCAGCAGAACCGAATTTTTTTTGCGCGCGTCTGGGCTGCGCTTAAAAATGGTGTAGCTGATTATGCGTGTCTCATCAATACCCAGCTTAGTTAACAAGGCTCGTTTCAAATCATCAGGGGAATGATCCAGCGGAAGTTTTATTTCGTTAATGCGCAACATACTATTCCTTGAACCCTGGTTATGGGTTAATTAAATCTCCTCCCCTTCAAGGGGGGATTAAGGTGGGGATGGGTGTTTCGTGGCAGATATGTTATTTTACCTCATACGCATCGACCAGCTGGATTTCCAAAGGAACCGATATGACCGACCACGCCAGCTTCTCAAATTTAATCAACGGCACCGCCGACGACTGGAAAATTATCGCCAAAGATTTCGCACCGTTCGCGCAAGCACTGCCCGACCGCGTGATGGCGCATTTAAAATTATTAGGCGGCGACTTCGGCGGCTTTCCTATCGACCGTCTGCAACATTCATTGCAAACTGCCACGCGGGCACACCAAGCGGGAGAAAGCGAAGAATATGTCGTGTGCGCATTACTACACGACATCGGCGACACGCTAGGCAGCTACAACCACCCCGACATCGCCGCTGCGATACTCAAGCCATTTGTGAGCGAAAAGAATTTATGGATGGTGCAACATCACGGCATTTTCCAGGGCTATTATTTTTTTCACCATTTAGGCATGGATCGCGACATGCGCGAGCAATTCCGCAACCATCCACATTTTGCCTATACCGCGAAATTCTGCGAGTTGTACGACGCACCAGCGTTTGACGTAAAAGCCGAAACCTTACCGCTTGCAATGTTTGAGCCTATGTTGAGACGCGTAATGGCAAAACCGATAAACACTATATACAAAATCTGATCTCTGGCAGGCTTTGCCCCTATTGTAAGCATTTGAATTAAATAACTTTTTAATGCACTTCATACCCGCTCGCCCGCGCCTGCTTTCCCTCACCTGGCCGCTCTTCGCTGAATTGATTCTTGGCTTTGGCGTAGGTTTGCTCGGCCTCTGGCTCGCCGCACGCTCATCGGATAACGCCGCTGCCGCGTTCGCTCTCTCCAATCATTTGCTCAGCGCATTTTTTTTATTGTTCCGCATTATCAGCATGGGTTTGAGTGTCGTCATTACGCAAAATCTCGGCGCGAGCAATCGTGTTGATGCGGATCGCACAGCGCGCGCCGCGCTGGGCGCGACGACTTGGTTGGCGATTTTTACTGCGGTGCTGGTATTTTTCGGCGCAGAATTTTTGCTCACTGCCATGAACGCACCGTTGCCGGTATTGCAATTAGCCAAACCTTATCTACAAATGCTGAGCCTGGCCTTAGCATTGGATGCGTATAACGCGACGATGGCATCGGTGATGCGCGCACATTTGCGCACGCGCGATACGATGCTGAATATTCTGGCGATGCACGCCCTACATTTAATTTTATGTTTTCCCCTGATGCAAAGTATGGGGCTGGTCGGATTTGCGGTGGCGATGGCGATAAGTCGTGCGTTTGGTTTGGCGTGGCATATTTTATTATGGCGCTGGCGGCTAGAGCTGATTCCGCACGCACGCGACTGGTGGACTTTGCATGGGAAAATTTTAGCTCCCGTGTTGCACATTGGGTTACCCGGCGCGGCGGAAAACATCGCCTATCGAATGGGTTTATTGGTTTCTATCAACGTCGTATCAGGCCTCGGCGCGACACAGTTAGCCACGCATAGTTACACCTCACAAATCATGAACATGATTGTATTGTTCACCACTGCGATTGGTTTCGCTTGTGAAATTTTAATTGGCCATTTAATCGGCGCGGGGCAATTACACGAAGCCAATCGCCTGCTGCGTAAATGTTTATTCTGGGGACTAGGCGTGTCGTTTTGCCTCGCGATAATTGCCGCGCTGACAGCACAATGGACCATGCGCCTGTTTACCCAAGACGCGCAAATCATCGCCAGCGCAACCACTCTTATCTGGCTCACCGTAGTTCTCGAACCTGGCCGGACGTGTAACATCATCGTCATCAACGCCTTACGCGCGACAGGCGATGCGCGCTTTCCGGTGTTCGCCGGTGCAGCGTCGATGCTGCTAATACTTGCCGGCGGCTCGTGGTTGCTCGGCATGTATTTCAAACTCGGCTTGGTTGGTGTATGGGTTGCCTATGCGACAGACGAATGGGTACGCGGCATCATCATGACCACGCGCTGGTTTCGTTTTGGTTGGTTGCCTTCGGCAAGAAAGACACGTCGGCGCGTAGTGCAACAGCGTGACTTCATTCTGGCGAATTAGCGTGCGAGAAGTAGGCTGGCGCTGATAAGCCCAGCATTCGGCGAGGTAACAAACAGTTTGCTGGGCTTATCAGCGCCAGCCTACTTCTCTTCCGTTTTCACGATTTCCAGTTTTGGTGTTGCCGTATTTTCTAATTCCACGCGTTCGATTTTGGCAAATCGATCGGTAATTTTTTTACTGCTGATGTGAACTTCTTCCACATCTTTACTGGCTTGGTTGATGTGTTTTGACAAATTACTCATGCGTTCTTCAAAGCGTCCGAAGTCTTTACCGAGCTTGCCTAACTCATCTTTGATGATGTGGACCTGCTTGCGCGTCTCCACATCTTTCATCACCGCACGCGCTGTGTTGAGCACTGCCATCAACGTGGTGGGCGAGACTATCCAGACGCGCTTGTTGTTGGCGTAATCAACGATGTCGGCGTGATGACCGTGGATTTCAGCGAACACTGCTTCGGCGGGCAGGAACATCACCGCGCCATCCGAGGTGACGTTATCGATAATATATTTCGACGAAATATCATCGACGTGTTTTTTCACATCCAATTTGAACTGGCGCTGCGCGGCTAATTTTTCTGCTTCGCTGGTATTGTCGGCGTACATTTTGTGAAAATTTTCCAGCGGGAATTTTGAATCGACCGACACCAAACCGGTCGGCTCAGGCAATTTCAACAAGCAATCGACACGATAGCCGTTCTTCAATGTCGCCTGAAATTCGTAAGTCTGTTCCGGCATCACATTGCGCACCAAGGCTTCGAGCTGCACTTCGCCGAATGCGCCGCGCGAGCGTTTGTCACCGAGCAATTGCTGCAGGCTGACGACATTGGTGGTGAGGCCGTCGATTTTCTTTTGTGCTTCGTCGATCACCGCAAGGCGCGACATCACGCTAGTAAACGTCTCATTGGTTTTTTTAAAACCTTCGTCGAGGCGCTCGCTCACTTTGCCACTGATGCCTTGCAATCTTTCATCGACGGTTTTGTTCAATGCCTCAATAGTGATACCAAGTTGCGCGCTGATATTCCGCATAGTGGTTTGAATGAGTTCCTGATCGGCCCTTCCCTGCTCAGCTAACTTTTGTAGCGTGACCGACAGCATGTCGGATTTCAGCGCATCCTGTTTTTGCGATAGTGAATTGTTTAATTCGGAAAGTTGTGTGATTAAGGCTTCACGATTGCCGGCGAGATTTTGTGTTTGCGCGAGTTGCAACGCGCTGACCGATGCGTGCAGACGATCGGCCATTTCGGTTTGCAGGCTGACGGAACGATGGCTGTTTTTATTCAAGCCGTCATTCAAACTCGACAACATATCGCGATGTTTGGCTTCGGTTTGCGCTTCAAGCTTTTGCGGCAGATTTTTTTGGCTGCGACTCATGGCAGTCAATTTGTAAATCAAATAAATTACCAACAGCAATAAAATAATGGTGTCGGCGATGAGCCAGAAACGTTGGTCGGGCATTTGCTACCTCGGTCGGTTTATTTAACTCTCCCTCCCCTTCAAGGGGAGGGTTGGGGTGGGGATGGGTAACGCTTGGCGCTGACAAAACACCCATCCCCATCCTAGCCTTCCCCCTTGTCCTCGGGTGAAGTGGCCGAGGGTTGAAGGGGAAGGGATTTCCTTTGTTCGCACTTAAATCTGTTATTGATTCTGAAAGTATAACGCGCTCAATTTATTACTGCACAAACACCATTCCGCAAATAATTTAGGGCGCCGAAGCGCCCTAAATTAATCAATTAAATCAAATAGTTACGCTGCGTCTTTGGAGGCGCGTTTGCGCTCGTGCTCGAGCAAGAAGCGTTTGCGAATACGAATGCACTTCGGTGTGATTTCGACCAGCTCGTCGTCGTCGATAAATTCAATTGCCGATTCCAAGGTCAGCTGAACGGCAGGCACCAGATTCACTGCTTCGTCGGTACCCGATGAACGCACGTTGGTGAGTTGCTTACCTTTGATCGGGTTGACGACCAAATCGTTGTCGCGTGAGTGAATGCCTATGACCATACCCATGTATAAGCGATCGCCCGGCACGACGAACATGCGGCCGCGATCTTGCAGCTTCCATAATGCGTAAGCAACCGCATCACCTTGCTCAGCGGAAATCAGCACGCCGTTGCGACGTGAAGTCGCTTCGGAACGTACCGGCGCGTATTCGTCGAACACACTGCTTTTCAGACCGGTACCGCGTGTCATGGTCATGAAGTCGGATTGAAAACCGATCAAGCCGCGCGCAGGAATACGGTAGTCGAGACGCACGCGACCGCGACCGTCGGACTGCATGTCCTGCAAATCGCCGCGGCGCTCGCCGAGGGCTTGCATTACCGCACCTTGGTGTACTTCTTCGACATCCACTGTTAGCATTTCAATCGGCTCACATTTTTCGCCGTTGATTTCTTTGATCACGACGCGTGGTTTACCCACGGCTAATTCGTAGCCTTCGCGGCGCATGGTTTCGAGCAAAATCGTCAGGTGTAATTCGCCACGACCGGAGACGAGGAACACGTCGGTATCGGCGGTATCATCAACGCGCAACGCGACGTTGCTGCGCAATTCACGATCCAGACGCTCGCGGATTTGGCGCGTAGTGACGAACTTGCCTTCTTGTCCGGCGAAGGGTGAAGTATTCACTTGGAAGTTCATGGTCAAGGT
>JBEEJL010000222.1:0-3634 GCA_041169175.1 Pseudomonadota bacterium
ATTTCCTGCTTAAAAATTTCCTGCGACTTCATATAGAGCTCAGTTCTTTGCTTCATGTCGTTCGTGGTGCGTGCTTTGAGAATTAAATCGTCAAACGGTTTGTGGCACCAGCGCGAACGGTTCTCGCCGCTTTTTACCGCTTCGCAGGTCAGCAGATTCGCGGCAAAATTATCCGGATCGCCGTTGTCGCCAGTCCAGCCGAGCAAAATCGCATCATGCTGACCTTCTTTCGAGCGCTTGTTATATTCGCCCCATTCATAGCTGACGATTTTGGCTTTCACGCCGATCTTGGCCCAATCGGATTGGATGATTTCCGCCATTTGTTTCGCGTTCGGGTTGTACGGACGTTGCACCGGCATTGCCCATAAGGAAAGTTCAAACCCATTCGGAAAACCTGCCTTGGTCAGCAGCTCCTTGGCTTTTGCCGTGTCGTAGGAAAAATCCTTCACGTCTTTGTTATACGACCACATGGTCGGCGGAATAAAGTTGGTCGCCGCTTGCCCCGTCCCTTGATACACTGCGTCAATGATGGCCGCTTTGTTGATCGCCAGCGTCAGTGCCTCGCGCACCAATTTGTTTTCCAGCGGCTTATGTTCAAAGTTAAATGCGAGGTAGCCGACGTTCAAACCTTCTTGTCCCATTACATTGAGTTTGGTATCGGCTTTCAAACCGGCAACATCGGCAGGTTTCGGATACGCCGTCACATGACATTCGCCGGTCTTGAGTTTTTGCATGCGCACGGAGGCGTCGGTGGTGATGGCGAATATAAGCTTATCGATAGGCTGCTTGCCATCCCAATAATCTTTGAAGGCTTCGTAACGAATCTGGCTGTCTTTTTGGTAGCTCTTGAGCACGAAAGGGCCCGTGCCGATCGGCGCGAGGTTGAGATTTTCCGGCTTGTTGTCTTTGGTCAACTGATCGGCATATTCCTTCGACATAATGGAGGCAAATTGCATCGCAAGATTAGCGATGAAAGGGGCCTCCGGCTGATTCAACACAAAGCGCACGGTGTTGTCATCGACTTTTTCTATCGACTTCACACTCTTCGGCATATCCATACTCTCGGCGTAAGGGAAGCCTTTCAGCGCGACTTTGTTATAAGGGTGATCTTTTTTCAACATGCGCTCGAAACTGAAAATCACGTCGTCGGCGTTGAAATTGCGTGAGGGTTTGAAAAACTCGGTGGTATGAAACTTCACGCCTTTGCGTAAATTAAACGTTACCGTTTTGCCGTCAGCGGATACATCCCATTTTTCTGCCAGGCCGGGTATTACATTGGTGCTGCCACGTTCGAATTCCGTCAAGCGATTATAAAGAGGAATGGCGGAAGCATCGAATGTCGTACCGGTTGTATATTGGCCGGGATCAAAACCTTCCGGGCTACCCTCGGAACAGAAGACTAATGTTTTTGCGCCTTGTGCGGCGGCGGGGGCTTTGGCATCGGCGGATTGTTTCGCCGGTTCCGCATCTTTTTTACCGCAGGCAGTTACCAACGCGGCGCTGGCCAAGACACCTAAAACAAGACGAGACAGCTTCATATTTTTCTCCGAGAATATTCATGAATAGACTGATACTTTAATGTGGGAATCATAGGCGAGCAGGGGCAGGTTGTCCAACGGACCAATCTTTTTTCTGCAGGAGAACAACGCTGGCGGAGAGTAAATGCGAGGATTGCGACGGGCTACGTTCCGCGCAATATAAATTTATTTAATAAAATCAAATGGTTGCATAAAATTCATCGCTTTTGATTGGATTTGCAGCCTTAGGAAATACCAAACGAAACGTACAACCTTTGCCTAACTCGCTGTCAACTTCCAGCCAAGCGTGATGACGTAACGCAACGTGTTTGACTATCGCCAAACCCAGGCCCGTGCCGCCGGTATTGCGTGAACGCCCCCGATCGACACGATAAAACCGTTCGGTTAATCGCGGAATATGTTCTGCGGCAATGCCTATACCGTTATCCACCACCTCAAATATGCCTGCGTCGGGCGTGTCCTTCCAGCGGAGAATAATCACGCCGGCTTCAGGCGTGTAACGAATGGCGTTGGTAATCAAATTAGTAAAGGCGCTGAAAATTTCCGTTTTGTTGCCTAACAGTGTGGCGTGTTCAGGCGATTCAATTTTGATCGTCTGCCGGCCATGGCTGATAGCCTGCGCGTCCGCATGCAGCTGGGTCATCAAGGCGAATATCTGTATGGTTTGCACTTCTGGCGAGTTGTCGGGCGCTTCGAGCGAAGCTAATACCAACAGATTTTCTACCAGATGTTGCATGTTTTCCGCCTGCGTTTTCATCAAGCCGATATATTTTTTCGCGTCAGCGGAGTTGAGCGGCGTGGATTCAAAGGTTTCGAGAAAACCGCTGAGCACCGTGATGGGCGTACGTAATTCGTGCGACACATTGGCAACAAAATCCTGACGCACGGTTTCCAGCGATTCGATGCGCGAAATATCTCTCGACAGCAGCAAGCTGCGGCCTTCGCTGTAGGGAATTAATTGCAGCGACAGCATCGGTGCGCCTTCTCGTTCGGATTGTAGTTCCAGCGGCACGGCGGCATCTTTGCTCTGCAGAAAATCGGCAAAGCTTTGCTGGCGTACCAAGTTGGCAATCGGCTGATCGAAGTCCTGAAAAAAGTTGATACCGAGATGATGCTCGGCCACGCGATTACACCACTCTATGTGTTTGGCTGAGTTGAGTATCACCATGCCGTCAGGCATTGCCTCGGTAGCGTTACGTAATTTTTGCAGGGCGTCGGCCAAATTTTCTTGCAACGATTGGCGTTGCTTCACTCGTCGGTATAAGGCGGAAAAGGCGTTTTCCCACACGCCGGTCGCTTCAGGTGCCTGTATGTCGAGATCACTATTGGCCCAGTGGTTAAACTGTGCCAAATGATAAAGGTGATAGCTGAGCAAGGCTAACGAGCCAAGGCCGAGTAGCCACAACGCTGCCGTCATACTTATGTAAGCCATAATGAATACGGCAATGGCCAACAGGATAGGAAAGGTCAGGCCTTCCAGCCAAATTTCGCGCTTATACATGATTACAAGCTATTTTCCGCGACGCTGGAAAAGCGATAGCCGCTACCGCGCACCGTATTAATATATTTGTTATGTTGGGTGGGTTCCAAGGCTTTACGCAGGCGGCGGATATGCACATCGACCGTGCGCTCATCCAGAAATACATGGTCTCCCCATACCATATCCAGCAATTGCGAGCGGCTATACACACGGTCGGTATGGGTAAGGAAAAAATGCAAAAGACGAAACTCTGTCGGCCCGACGGCGATACGCGTACCGTTGGCGGTGACCTTGACCGACTCCGGTTCCAAACGTAAACCATCAAAATCAATCGGGTCCAGCGTCGATTCCGGCGCGGACCGGCGCAATACGGTTTTGATGCGCGCTAATAATTCGCGCGGCGAAAACGGCTTGGTCATGTAATCATCAATGCCGGTTTCGAGGCCGATGATTTTGTCGTTCTCCTGCGATTTAGCGGTGAGCATGATGATGGGCACATTGCGCGTACGCGTGTCGCCGCGTAATTGTCGCGCCAGCATAATGCCGCTTTGACCGGGCAACATCCAATCGAGCACGATCATGTCGGGCAACATTTGTTGAATTTTCGTGCGCGCGG
>JBEEJL010000223.1:0-3960 GCA_041169175.1 Pseudomonadota bacterium
AGCGCTGACCGCAGAGGACGGGCCAGAATGGATACGCCTGAACCGCGCCAGCCGCGAATTACATAAAGGCTGGGTGTCGCCACTGACCACACCAGCGCAATTTAAAGAATATTTAATCGACGATAAAGCGGAAGATAAACTAACGCTGCTGGTTTGTTTGCAGTCTGACAGCGCGATAGTCGGCTCGGTTGGCCTGAGCCAGATTTTTTATGGATCGTTTTGCAGTTGTTATATGGGCTATGCCGTCGGCGCGCCCTACGCCAAGCAGGGCTATATGACGGAAGGTTTGCAGCTTGTACTGAAGCATGCGTTCAGCAAATTGAAATTGCATAGGGTTGAAGCGAATATTCAACCGGAAAATACAGCATCCATCGCCTTGGTAAAACGTGCAGGTTTTCAACTCGAAGGTTATTCGCCGCGCTATCTAAAAATCGCCGGACGCTGGTGTGATCATGAGCGTTGGGCGATGGTGAAAGAGCATTTCAGAAACTAATTCTTGAACCACAGAGGCACAGAGGCACGGAGGCGCAGAGAATAGCCAATTCAATTCAATAGATTTGTCAGAGATAGAAATGAAGTCAAATTTTGTTTTGCTTTTCCTCCGTGTCTCTGTGCCTCTGTGGTTGCTTTTAAAATAAAGGAATTTACATGACCTTCCTCACCACAGATCTATGCGACGCCAACGAAGGCAAAGTGCAAGTCGTCGCGCCGATATTCCAAATCTACGGCGGCGTGAAAAAGTTTCATGGTGTCATTTCCACCGTTAAAGTATTTGAAGACAACGTCTTGGTGCGCGATGCATTATCCAAAGATGGCGCGGGAAAAGTTTTAGTGATTGATGGCGGCGGCTCGTTGCGCTGTGCGCTAGTCGGCGGATTGATTGCCGAGCTCGCAGATAAAAATCATTGGAGCGGCATCATCGTGAATGGTTGCATTCGCGATAGCGAAGAAATAGCACGTATCCAAATCGGCCTTCGCGCGTTGAACGTACATCCGCTCAAGAGCGTCAAAAAAGGTGCGGGTGATGTGGAGATTTCTGTCACGTTTGGCGGCGTCACGTTTGTGCCGGACCATTTTATTTACGCGGATGCGGATGGTGTGATCGTGTCGGCAAAGTCCCTGCTGTGACTTGGTTAATAATTCAATTTAATCAAATAGTTAAATTGATTCATCGATATCGGATTTTCATGATTAAATTCCTTGGTTTGCCTGTTTCTTCTATCAGTATTTTAGCGGCCGTGTTGTTGACGCTGAACGCACAAGCGCAACAAACGCCGGAAGTACCAGATATATCACCCGCCGCAAAAAATCAAAAACCCGAACCGGCGCCAGAAAAAGTAGAGGGCGTAGAAGTCACCGGTAAGCGCGATGCGCAAAGCGACCGGCGCAATTCCACCGCAGCAAAAATTATTATCAATCGCGAAGACATTGAGCAATATGGCGATACCAATTTAGGCGACGTGCTCAAACGTTTGCCTGGCGTAACGCAAGCCGGTCGGCCGGGGCGTGGCGGCGGCGTATCGATGCGCGGCATGGGCGGCGGTTATACGCAAATGCTCATCAACGGCGAACGCAGCCCACCCGGATTTTCGATGGAACAAATTTCACCTGATCAAGTCGAGCGCATCGAAATTTTGCGCGCGCCTACCGCAGAAACCGGCACACGCGCCGTTGCGGGCACGATCAATATCGTTTTGCGCGAACCGCTGAAGCTGAAATCGGATGAGTTCAAGATCGGCGTGCAAGAAGAGCGCAACCGCTATTCGCCCAACGCAAGCTGGAACCGTAACGATAGCTTTAGCGACACGGGCACCTATAATTTATCTTTATCGCTGAATCGCAACGATCAATTGACTGACAATCGCAGCAGCAGCGTGTTTACTGATCTCACTACGGGTCTGCCGACCTTGCCGCAGCAAAACACCATTAGCTCGTCAGATGCGCAACGCGACGCCGCTTATTTGAGTTCGCGCGTGCAATGGCGGCTGGGCCAGGGTGAGCTGTTTAGTGTGCAACCATTTCTCGTGTTTCACAAAAACCGTTCGCGCTCCTTGGGCACGCTCGAACAAAGCCCTAACCTCGATGCTCCCTATGCTACGAGTGAAAGTCTTTCTGACACCACATTTAACGTGCTTCGTCTCAACACGCAATTATTGAAACGCCTTGATGCGCAAACGCGTTTGGATGTGCGTTTGAATGGCGGCGGTTTTCAAAGTAAAAGCGATACAACACTGAATCAATTCGCCGCCAACAACATTGTTAATTTGAACGAGCAAAAAAATGCCGACATCAGCGACCGTTCATGGAGTTTGAATCTGAAAGCGATGCGCAATTTCGAGGGCGGGCACAGCGGCGTGCTCGGTACGGAAGTTGAGCGAGTGAAACGTACAGAGACCGGCACCACCAAACAAAATAATGCAGCTATCGACGTCGGCGGTGATTTGAAAGCATCGATCAACCGCACCGCGCTGTTCATTCAAGATGAATGGGACCCGGCGGAAAATCTTAGCGCCAATCTGGGCGTGCGCTGGGAATCGATTCAAACCGACAGCGATGATGCCGCGAACAGCATCAGTAATGAAAGCCGCGTGATTACGCCGGTCGGCCATTTAGTCTGGCGCTTCGCCTCGCCGCGTAAAGATCAGGTGCGTTTGAGTCTGACGCAAAGCTACAAACCGCCGACCACGCAAAATTTAATTGCGCGAGCTAGCCCAAATAACCGGGCGCCTCTGGATAAAATCAATGAAGCCTCGAGCCCTGATAGTCTAGCCAACCCAAATCTGAAAGCTGAGTTGGCGAAAGGTGTTGATCTCGCTTACGAGCGCTATCTCACTGGCGGCGGTATTGTGTCGGTCAACTTGTTCCGCCGCAACATCTCCGATTTAATTCGTAACGTGGTGTCGGCTGCCCCCGAGACGGTTAGCTATGCGACTGCGCCGCGTTATGTCAGCCGCCCGCAAAATGTCGGCAGCGCCGTTACGCAAGGTGTCGAGTTCGATGCAAAGTTCAAATTAAGCGACGCTATCGATAATGCGCCGCCGGTGAACCTGCGTTTGAATCTCAGCGTCTATGATTCCAAAGTCAGCGACGTCATCGGCCCCTACAATCGCATCGACCAACAACCGCGCGCAAGCGGAAATTTCGGCCTCGACTATAAGTTACCTGCTACCTCCTGGAGCATCGGCGGCAACATCGGCATCACACCAGCGTACACCACGCAAGTGGACGACAACCAAAGCACTTACGTTAACGCCAAGCGCGTGACTGATGTGTACGCAATATGGGCCGTCACTCCGAAAGCTAAGTTGCGTTTTGGTCTAGCAAATTTTGCGCCGCTGGATAGTGAGTCGGTGAATCGAGTTATTGAAACGCAGATTAATCAACTCGACACTACGACTAGCATCGGCAGAAGCGATGTGTCGGCGTCCGTTAGATTGGAGATGCGCTTGTAATCGTAGCCTGAGCTGAGAAGCCAAGCACTCCGGATAGCCTGCGCAATGCTGGGCTTCTCAACCCAGCCTACGGGCGGCAAAGTTCAATTGTCGCGCCGCAAAAATTTTCCCGAGTAAATGCAGAGTAAATTCATAACTAATTGATTATATTGATATATTTATCCGTGTAAATCTGCTGCACTGCATTAAAATTGTTTTCAATCTCCTGCACCATCAGATATAATTGAATCCACTATCACGAACGCATTTGTCACTAACCGTGGCCAGCGCGTTTCCCCAGGGCGCTTGGTCAATCAGCCTACACCCTGAAGGTCGCCGGACCCGATCTCTGGTTGCCACCGTGTAAAAATATTGCTCGCACGACACGCAATGTTGGTAAGCGGCGCAGGACTCGATTTTTCTTCGCACTAATCCAGCCTGTTACAGACATCGCCCTCAGTGGCTATACCCATTTATTTTTAGGAGAATCAACATGAATCGTGAACAACAAATCGCCGCCATCCAGAAA
>JBEEJL010000224.1:0-7349 GCA_041169175.1 Pseudomonadota bacterium
GAAAATTTTGTGAACGCATCAACTATATCGGTCATGCTCGCCGACGATCATGCGGTTGTGCGCATGGGCTTTCGTTTGCTACTACAAGGCACGGAAGACATTAAGGTTATTGGCGAAGTAGAGACTGGCGAAGCGGCGGTGCAACAGTACCCGATTCTCAATCCCGATGTGTTGGTCATGGATTTATCCATGCCGGGGATCGGCGGACTGGAAGCCTTGCGGCGTTTGATCGCCAAACATCCCGATGCAAAAATTTTGGTGTTAACCTCGCACGATGATTTGCTTCACCCGCGTCGCGTGTTGCAAGCAGGCGCGATGGGATATTTATCCAAACGCAGTGCGCCGGAAGAATTAATTCGTGCCGTGCGTCAGATTGCGCTGGGCAAGCCCTTTATCGAGGCGGAACTGGCGCAACAACTGGCGATGCAAAATGTGCAAGGCGAATCCAACCCGGTGGAATTGTTAAGCCCGCGCGAGTTTGAAGTTTTTTTGCAATTGGCTCACGGCAAGTCGGTAAATGAGATCGCCGAACAATTATTTTTGAGTCCGCGTACGGTCGGCACGCATTTATACAACTTGAAACAAAAATTGAATGTGACCAACCCGGCAGAAATTGTGTTGCTGGCGATACGCGCCGGTCTGGTCGAGGCTGATTGATAAGTATTTGATTAATATAAAGAAAAACGCCCGCAGCGCGGGCGTTTTTTTATTCAATAACAAAGCTATTTATTCTTGCGGCAAGCTTAATTTTTGCGCATTACTATAATCGCTGGTTTTATTTTCGCCAGTGGTCAAACGTACGCGTGCGAAATAATCGCTGCCAGCTTTGGGACGTGGTAAATACAAACGTGCTTCACTGGTTTGGTTACTCGCGACAATATGTTTGAATTCGGCATCACGTGCCAACTGAAATTCAAATTTTTCCGCCGCGATCGGCGCTGTCCAGCTAAATAACAACATATTCTCGCCAACAGCCGGCACGCTCAAGGTCGGCGCGGGCGGCGGCGGCGGGGGCGGTGGTGGTGGCGGAGTAGGCGGCGGCAGCGCTTTTACCAATAGCGTTTGCGGCTCGCCGAAACGACCTTGTTTGCCGTTAGCCAATTTGCTGGCGACGCGCCAATAATATTCACCCGGCTTTAAGTCATTTTTTGTTGAGGTATTTTCGCTCGCGCTTGCTTCGGCAACGAGCGTGGAAAAGTCTTTATCGCTGGCCAATTGAAAATGATAAGCCGGAATTTTTTCATTGCGTAAAGCGGGAGCAGCATTCCATTTGAAATTTGCGACTTCGTTTTCCATGATGGCGCGTGCATCAGAAATCACCGTAGGCGGTTCTGGTCGAGCATCGACAGTAAATTCACGCACGCTGTCTTTGCCTTCCAATCCAGCTGGATCAATCGCGCGAACTTTGACCGCATATTTTCCATCAGGCAAATCGGCGAACTTGGCTTCGGCTGAATTAAATACTGTGTCGCTGATTAAAGTGGTGAAGGATTTGTCGGCGGAGATAATTGCGCGATACGACACGGCTTTGGGCACATCAGCCCAAGCGATTTGCACTGGCAAGCGTTGAATTTCGGCAGGCGTTTTATCCAGGTTCGGTTGCGCCAATAATTCTACCGGCGCGGCAGGCGGTTTGCCGGTTTCGGTTTTCGAGCCGAAACCTGCGGGTAAATCGACGTGCTGAGAAGCGGCTTCCGTGGCGACTTTGCCCTCAATCACTTCGGTGCGGCCAAAGCTTGGATCAGCCGCAACGCGGAAATTGGTGCCGCGTACGCCGATTTGCGTCGCCGGTGTTTGTATTTCGTAGCGCGCGCCGCCGCCGATTAACGGCTTCACTGCGGTTTCGATGCGGCCGGCGTCGAGCTTCATGCGGGTATCGACCATGCCGGTAGTGGTATAGGCGCGCAATTGCGTCAGCGTCATTTTGCTATTGGCTAAAACGAAAGCTTGCGAGCCATCAACGAATTGTAAAATCGCTGTGCTGTTATCGCCTGTGCGCAAAGTTTCGCCTTCGCTAACAGCCGCGTTGGTGTCGAGGTCGCGGCTGGCGCCTGCCGTGTTGATAGCTTCTACTTTACCTTTGAGACTAACGATTTTTGCATTGACCGGACCTTGGCGCATTAATCTTGCCGGCATGGCGATTGATGAACCGGTTGGCAGAAAATTAGGATTTTTAATCTTGTTATAAGCCTGAAGCTTGGGCCAGTCGTCCGGATTAGACAGATAGCGACCGCCAATACTGATCAGTGTATCGCCAGGCCAGGTTTTATAAATCCACTCTGGTTCGGCCGCCTGCGCCGCGCTGGCGAACAAGCCTAGCGATGCCAGGAACAGGGCGATAAATTTGTGTTGAAGTGTGCCCACGGCAGAATCCTTTGTCGATTGTTCAGGTCGTGATTTTTTGGATTGCGGGTTGATAACGTGAGCATAGCCTGTCGGGACGACAGGAACTATGGCATTCGTCACACTTTTTATGCGGGAAAGTGTAAAACTTTGTGCAGATTAAACCGACGGGGCAGATTTTTCCAGCCGATAGCCATAAAAATAGACAGAGGTTAAACGCCACGGTCCTTCGGCATTAAAGCCGAGTTTGTTACGAATACGGCTGATATGCGTATCGACGGTGCGGGTATTCAAGTCTGGGCTACGGCCCCAAATACTTTCCAAAATATGTCCACGCGAAAGCAACCGGCCGGTGTGTTTGAAAAAAAACAAGGACAGTTCATACTCTTTTTGCGTCAGCTCAATCTCTTTGCCATCGTGATAAATTTTGCGTTCTTTGGTGTCAATTTTGTACGGTTCCATTTCCAGAACAGGCTTGGAGTTGATGTCCTGACGCGAGCGGCGTTCGAGGGCGTTCAGCCTGGCCAGCAATTCCAGTTTACGCACTGGTTTGACGACGTAATCATCCGCGCCTTTTTCCAAGCCGCTGACAATATCTGCTTCGGTATCATGCGCGGTGACAAACATGACGGGCACGGGCGCTTCAATATGCGTACGTACCCATTCGAGCACTTCATCGCCGCTCATATCGGGCAGGCCGCGATCAAAAATAAATAAATCGTAACTCTCGCGGCTGACGTCTTTGATAAAAGATTTGCCTGACACGAAACAATTGCAATGATGACCGGCTTCTTCCAGCCAATGTTTCATGATGTCTGTTTGACTGATGTCGTCTTCGAGCAAGGCAATTCTCACGGTAAACCTTTGATTTAATTGATATATTTACTTTATATCCCGAGACGGCAAACGTAAAAACTGCTTGCGCTTGAGAGACCAATTGTTAAAATTGCGTAACTAGCTGTTTTTGTTAGCTACTGCACTGCTTTTTTTTCTTGTTATGTCATAATCCGCGTGCATTAAAGCATACCCATACATTGCGCGCAAGAAACGCATCGATGGACATAACAGGACTCATGTTTCATTTTTTGAAGGATTTCCACTTGAACAAATTTGCAAAAAGCCTGGCTGCCATATTTTTGTTAACCGTAACGACGCTTGCTGCGGCAAAGCCGGACGATGATTTAGCGATTACCATGACCCAGTCCAGAGTGGTGATGCAAGACGGCAAAGAAGCCACTGAGCCGGCCGAAGCGGCTAAGCCAGGTGACGTAATCGAATACGCCGCAGAATATCGCAATAAAAGTACGAAGTCGCTTGGCGCGGTGATGGCGATTATCCCGATTCCGCTCGGTACTGAATATCTGCCCGATACGGCGAAACCAAATGTTGCATTCGCCAGTTTGAAGGGCGACAAATACGAAGCCGTGCCGCTTAAACGTAAAGTAAAACAAGCGGACGGTAAAGAAGTAGAGCAACTGGTGCCTTACAGCGAATATCGTTTCGTGCGTTGGTCGGTTGGCGATATGGCGCCGGGCAAAAGTCAGAAATATAGCTTGAGAGTCAAGTTGGAAAATAATTCAGCAGCCGTAGGCGGAAATAAAGATAAGTAATAATGTTGATTCAGTCATCAGCAATATGCGGTAAATGATTTAGCGGTTTAATTTTGTTTTTTTGTATATCACCAAAGGGGAAATAACCATGAATACCACCAGTAACCCGGCCATGGGCGGGATGTTCCGCCGCGGCCTTGCCGTTGTGATGTTCGCACTGTTTAGCATGATGTTGATGCTAGGCGGTACGGCACACGCCGCACCCGCCGCCGGTACCGTCATCGGCAACCAAGCTACCGCGACCTATAAGGACGCCAGCAACGTTGACCGTACGGCTACTTCTAACCTGGTGCAAACCACGGTATCGCAGGTCAAGAGCTTTACCCTTGATCAAAACAACACCAAGACTGCATCGCCAGGGCAAACGGTTTATTTCCCCCATACCATTACCAACACTGGCAACGGAACCGACACCATTACATTGCAAGCGGCTACCGCAGGCGGCGCAACAACGCTGACCGGCTTAACCTATTACGCTGATGCAAACGGTGACGGCTTGCCTGACAACCTGACGCCGATTACTTCTACCGGCGCGTTACTTCCTGGTCAGCAGTTTAAATTCATTGTCGCTGGCGTAGTTCCAGCCGGCGCTGCAATCAATTCAACCGGCACGATTACTGTGAATGCGCTGGATAGTGCGGGTGCAACCTCGACTAACAATCCTGCGGCTGCCCCGGTTGGCAGCAACCTTGATACGGTAACGGTTTCAACCGAAGCGGTAAACGTCACCAAATTGATGACAGTGGATGCTGCCCCTGTGTCGCCCGTTACGCTGAGCGTTAAGTTGTCTTATACCAACTCAGGTACTGCAGCCGCGACTAATTTAGTCGTGGTCGATGCGATTCCTGCAGGTCTGACTTATGTTCCTGGTTCCGGGCTTTGGAGCGCTTCTGGCGCGACCGCGCTGACTGATGCTGCCTTGGGTGATCCAGCAGGCATTGCGTACGACTCGACCGGCAACACCGTTACGGCGACTGTCGCATCGGTAGGCGCCGGCGTTTCCGGTGTGGTGAGTTTCAAAGTGACAGTGAATGCTGGTTTGGCGCCGCAGAACTTGAATAACAAGGCAACTTACCAAACACAGCTTAACCCAACACTTAAGACGACCAACGTTTCTTCTTATGCAGTTACGCAGGTTGCCACCGTGGTCGCTAACGGTTCGGCAGTGAGCGGTGTAAACGGTACTTCAGAGCCAGTGACGATTGCTTCGGCTTCACAAGGTTCGACGATTACATTTACCAACTACATTTGGAACAACGGTACCGGTACGGATAGTTTCGACATCACCTTGTTGCCTGGTGCGACCGCATTCCCAGCGGGCACCACGTTCCAATTGTTGCGTCCAGACGGTTCGTCATTGATCGACACCAACGGTAACGGCACGCCTGATACCGGCCCGATTGCTGCCGGTTCCTTCGTGCCAGTGCTAGTCAGGGCTATCCTGCCGCCGAACGCAACAGTCGGTGCAGTGAATGCGCAAGAAGTTTTGACTGCAACATCGAAATTTGACCCGACCAAAACCGATACCGTTATCAACACTTTGACGACTATCACATCATTAACCTTGGACTTGACCAACAACACCGCACGTACTGACAGCACGCCTGCCGGTACGGCGGCGGCAGGTAATGCCGCGACCACTGGTTTTGGCCCCGATAGTGGTGCAGTAGTGGTTACCAATAACGTGACGGCGCTGCCTACAGGTACTACCAGCACGACATTCAAAATGGTAGTGAACAACACCAGCGCAGTGGCTGACTCGTATAACTTGTCAACCTTTGCAGGTCTGCCAGCTGGTTGGGTAGTGACCTTTAAGGCGGATGGCGGTACGGGTACTTGTTCGACTACCGGTGCCACCATCACCAACACCGGCAGCGTTGCTCCAGGTGCCAATTCCACGGTTTGCGCGGTGGTAACGGTTCCGGCGATTAGCAGCGGTCAGGCTCCTGCAGGCAACACCGACTTGACGTTCAAAGCACAGTCGGCGACCAATCCAGCGGCTGCCGATACGATTGTAGATCGCGTGAGTGTTCAACCGGTGGCAAACGTCACGCTAACGCCTAACGGTATTCAGCAGACTTTCCCAGGCGGCGCGGTGACTTACACGCACACACTGACCAACACCGGCAATGCGGCTGCGCTGGTAACTTTCCCGGCATTAACCGATTCACAAGCAGGCTTTACTTCTGCTGCTTATCTTGACGTGAATAACAACGGCATAGTCGATGCGGGCGATACTCTGCTCAATTCTGATCCGGCCGCAGCAAGCGCAGGCAGCGTCACTGTTCCGGCAAACGGCACCGCGCAAATTCTGGTGCGTGTATTCGCTCCGGCGAGCGCGACTAGTGCAACGCCAGCGGATGTCACCACAATTACCGGTAACGTGACGGTGGGTGGTGTAGCAGCAGGCAGCATTACCGCGACCGATACCACATCGGTGACCGACGGCTTGCTACTGGAAAAAACCCAGCAAACCGTAGGCTGTGCAGTGGTACCGGCTGTTGGCAGCTACAGCAGCGCGCCGATCACAGCTAGTGCTGCAACGGCACCAGGCCAATGTATCGCCTACCAAGTAAAGGCAACCAACACGACGGCAGGCATCATTACCAACCTGAACATCAGCGATATCGTGCCAGCCAATACGTCGTTAATTACGACTTGCGGCGCGCCGAGTTTGGCTGGCGTGCCGGTGGCTAACCCTGCCTATGTCACGGGCTTTACCGGTACGGTTTCCAGTGGTGTGCTTGCATCGCTGGCATCGTCGGCTTCAACCACGCTGACGTTCTGTGTACGCATTAATCCTTAAGCGAAATAGACGATGCGCGTTAGCGCATCGCTGAAACAAGATGATCATGAAGGGGAGGGCAACCTCCCCTTTTTCAAGCGCTTTAATAACAGATTTGATAAATCAAAGCGTTTGAAAAAGTTTAATTAAATCAATTAGTTGTATAAATAGTTGGGGCGAAGTTTGAACGTTTGGTTTTCACGGGGGAAATATTTCGTAACTTGGCTTGCAGCGTTGGTTTTGCTGTTCGGATTTTTTTCGCCGTCAACATTTGCCCGCCCCGTGGTAGGTACACAAATCTCCAATGAAGCGTTCGCTGTTTATGACAAAGGTATTGAATTAGGCCGTACTGCGACGTCGAATAAAGTATCCATCACGGTTGGGCAGGTGGTCAGTTTTATTTTTAATCCCGACAGCACTCGCGTAGTCGCGCCGGGCAACACGCTAAATCTTCCCTATACTGTCACCAACACCGGCAACGGTGCAGACCAGATTAATTTCGCCGTAACCGATGTCGCCGGCGGTTTCGGTTTTACCAACGTACAAGTTTATCCAGATGCCAACGGTGATGGTTTGCCGGATGCGAACAGCCTGCCGATTGCTTCGTCAGG
>JBEEJL010000225.1:0-3229 GCA_041169175.1 Pseudomonadota bacterium
CTGGTATCCACTGCTTTGAATTCGGGTGCAGCTTGCGCGCACAGATGGCTCAATAACAAATGACCTTTGGCATCGCTACCCGATACAATAATATGACGCAAGGCAGGTTGGTTTTTTAAAATCGGCGCGAAGGTGTCGTATAAAGCTTGCGACACCACCAAGGTGCAAGCGCGGCTATCGCGCAGCATGTGATCAAAATCTTTAGTCGGCAATAAAGTGTTGACCGGAATCGGTACTACACCTGCTTTAATCGCACCGAGAAACGCAGCAGGAAAATCGATACTGTCGTGCAATGCAAGCATGATGCGCTGTTCGCGCGCGATACCGAGAGCTTCCAACGCGTTAGCAAAACGGTTGGCGCGATGGGTGAGGTCTTGATAAGTGTAACTGCCGGCATCATCGATAACCGCCGTCTTACCGCCACGTCCCGCTTTGAGATTGCGTTCGAGCAAATCATGCGCAGCGTTATAGTCGCGCGGAATACGAACCTGCGGCGGATTCATGCTGTGGTCAGCGCTGGATAACTCGGCCATATTCACTCTCCTGGAAAGTTTTTATTTTCATCGCAGCTAAATAATATTCTATACCTTTTGCGTTTTCAACCTGCGTCGGGTTGCAATGCCGGTGCAGCCAAGCGAAAAGCGTCAAGCTTGCCACAGGCCTTATCCACTGCGCTGATCAGCGGCCAGCGCGCCACATCCACTTTGAAGCGGCGCGCGCTTTCGACCTGAGGAATTAAGTAAACGTCGGCCAGCGTCGGTCCATTGCCAAAACAAAAATCGCCGCGTTTGGTATCTGCCGCCAGCAAGGATTCAATGGCATCAAAGCCTGCAGTAATCCAGGTCGCGCACCAAGCGTTTACTTTTGTTTCGTCCGCACCGAAGTCTCGACGCAAAGTTTCGAGTATGCGTTTGTTATTGACGGGATGGATGTCACAACCGACTATCGCGGCCAAGGCGCGCACATGGGCGCGATCATTCGGATGCGCGGGCAGCAAGGCAGGAGACGGATAACTTTCCTCCAACCATTCAATAATCGCCGGCGATTGAATCAGTACGCGCCCATCTTTCACCAAAGCCGGCACTAGCCCCTGTGGGTTGAGCGATTGGTAAGCTTCTTCCCAATTCTGGTTCTTGCGCAAATCGACCGGCACATAGTCAACCTCTAATCCTTTGAGCCGCAATGCAATGCGCAGACGATGTGACGTACCGCTACGGAAAAAGTTGTAGAGTTTCATGTGGCAGTTCTCAGCTACTATTCGGCGGGACCAGTGCGCAAGCTAATTTTCCCGACGCCGTCTATGTGGCCCTCGATTAAGTCGCCGGCAACTACCGCGCCGACACCTTCAGGCGTGCCAGTAAAAATTAAATCGCCCGGCTGTAAATGATAAAACTTCGACAAATCAGCAATCAGCTCGGGAATATTCCAGATTAATTTATCGATGTCGGATTTTTGCCTTGGCTGTCCGTTCACTGTCAGCTCCAGCGAACCACTGCTGATGACTTTTCCCGGCATCGGCACGATCTCGGATACGACGGCGGAACCTTCCACATCTTTGCCTAAATCCCATGGACGGCCCTTGTCGCGCGCGACCAGTTGTAAATCCCGGCGCGTCATATCGAGGCCGCAAGCGTAGCCGTAGATAATCGACGCTGCGTTCGCTTCGGCCACGCGGAAGCCCGGTTTGCCGATGGCCAGCACCAGTTCCATTTCGTGATGATAGTTCGAGGTCTCCGGCGGATAAGCCACCGTCGCACCGCTTTCCACCAGCGTCGAAGGCGCCTTGGTGAAGTAGAACGGCCTTTCGATGCTCTTGTCCACCGGCTTACCCATTTCAATGGCATGCGCATGGTAATTGCGGCCAACAAAAAACAGGCGGTTAAGCGGCAGGCGCTCAGTTTTGCCTTGCACAGGCAATGAATAAACGGGCGGCGGGTTCCATAAATACGTTATTTGCGTCACGGTGTTTCCTTTATAAAATAATTGATCCGCCATTAGCCGCGATTTTCAAACACGCCGAGCTTTTTGTGTAATGGGGTTTCGTCGGCTATGAATAAAAATGCCGGTTTGATGGCCGATGTGTTGGCAAGCGACACTGCCGCATAGCCCGGAGCACAGCAGGTGTCGGCCTCAGCGAGTTTGAAGCTTTGGTCTTCGATTTGTATCGACGCACCGCCTTCGATGAGATGGAAAATCATCGCCGGGCTGCGCACCGGCAACTTGAGCGTCTGCCCTGGCCGCAGCATCAGCGCATAAAAGCCGAGTATATTTTCCGTATCGCTGCCGGTTTCCGGGTTGACGTAAGTCACTTGCACAGCATCCTGTTGCGGTTGGTCGGCGGCCAAGGATTCCAGCGCCACGCGCACATCTGACCACGGATAACGCAACATCGGATATGCCTTGCGCGAGCGTTCGAACACCCGCGTCGGCACGACGCCGCCGCGCGCATAGCTGCGCTCTCCATGCCCGGCTGTGACCGTCTGACGACCGCCATTCACGTGATAGCTCGCTTCCATGTAATACACCAGCGGTAAGTCGAGCACATCGAGCCAAACGACAGGCTCTGTCCCGTCGTGACCATGCTCGTGCCACAAACCGGTCGGCGTCAAAATCAAATCGCCGCGCAGCATCGGACATTTTTCACCATCGACTGTGCTCCAAGCGCCCTCGCCTTCGACCACCATGCGCACTGCATTGGGCGTATGTCGATGCGACGGCGCCCACTCGCCCGGCAGCAACAACTGCATGCCCATATACATCGCGGCGCTGGCCTGCATTTTCTCCAAACCATGGCCTGGATTAGCGAGAACCAGCACGCGACGCTCGGCTTTTTCGATCGGCGCGAGCGTGCCTGCCTTGAGCAACAGCGGCTTAAGCGTTGCGTAGGGCCAGTGAGTGGCGCGTGTGTTGGGGCGCGGCTTGTCCGGCGGTAGCAGAGCGCGCAAGCTCGGCCACAGCGGCACCAGATTGTGCGCTTTCAGATCGGCGACATATTCAGCCGGCAGGTCTTCTATTCTGCCAAGGTCATTCATCGTGCTTCTCCTTAAACTTTCAGGCGGCGAGACAATTCTCAACCCGCCAACCGTACAGCCATTCCATCGCGTCGTAAAAGCGCTCCGGTGTTCGACCGCGCCACAAATCGTTACGCACCAGGCGTTCAACGTCCTTGGCGTGGAATATGCGCCCCATCTCCCGCGCTGATAGGACGACACGCGCGGTGCGTGCTACG
>JBEEJL010000226.1:0-7303 GCA_041169175.1 Pseudomonadota bacterium
TATGGCCTGTTGTGAAATCTGATCGCTTTCGCCAAAACCTGATTCGCTATTACAGTTTTTACACTGGCGGCTTTATTGCGTTCGTGTTGTTGCTGGCGATCGCCGAAGCGGTCGGTTTGCCTAAGCGCTGGATCGGTTATTGTTTTTTGGTGGCGACTTTTTTGCTCTACGCGACCATCGGTTTTCTCACGCGCACGCGCGACGAGGCGGAATATTATGTCGCCGGGCGCAAAGTGCCGGCCTTGTTCAACGGCATGGCGACCGCGGCCGATTGGATGAGCGCCGCGTCGTTTATCGGCATGGCCGGCACTTTATATTTATCCGGCTTCGATGGCCTGGCGTTTGTACTCGGTTGGACTGGCGGCTATGTGTTGGTAGCGCTGTTGATCGCACCTTATTTGCGCAAATTCGGTCAGTTCACCATTCCTGATTTTCTCGGCGCGCGCTACGGCGGTAACCTGGTGCGTGGCATCGCCGTGCTGGCTACCGTGCTGGCGTCTTTCGTTTATGTCACCGCGCAAATTTACGGCGTCGGTTTGATTACCAGTCGTTTTATCGGCATCGATTTTGTCACCGGCACTTTCCTTGGCTTGTCGGGTATTCTGCTGTGCTCATTGCTCGGCGGCATGCGTGCGGTGACGTGGACGCAAGTGGCGCAATATATTATTTTGATCGTCGCTTATGTCGCGCCGGTGGTGATGCTGTCCTATAAAACCACCGGTAATGCTATTCCGCAAATCGCTTACGGCGAAGCCCTGAGTAAATTAACCGCCAAAGAAAATGAATTATTCAACGCACCGCAGGAAATTAAAGTGCGCGATATGTTTACGCAAGAGGCGCTGCGGCTGGATAAATTAATCAACACCTTGCCCGTTTCGTTGGCAGCCGAGCGTACGCGTTTGCAAGCACAAGCCGAATTATTGCGCGCGGATAATTTCAGCAGCGCGGCAGATTTAGCTCGGCCGGAGGAACAGTTAAAACAAATTGCTACCACCGAGCTGGCGGCAAAAGAATATTGGACGCGCGAGCGCAACGCGGCGCAATCGCGCGCCGCCGTGCCGACGCACCATGGGCAGCCCTTCCCCGGCGCGACGGAAACCGAGCGCGATTACGCACGCAATAATATGTTGGCGCTGATCTTTTCGCTGATGGTTGGCACGGCGGCGCTGCCGCACATTCTGATTCGTTACTACACCACGCCGAATGTGCGCGAGGCGCGCCGCTCGGTGTCGTGGAGTTTGTTTTTCATTTTGTTGTTGTATCTGACTGCGCCTGCGCTGGCGGTGTTGGCCAAGAATGCGGTGTATCACAACCTCATCGGCTACAACATTGCCGATCTGCCGAGTTGGGTGCAGGCTTGGGGCAGGGTGGGGCTGATCTCTATCGACGACATAAACCGCGACGGCATTTTGCAATTGGCCGAGTTAACGCTCGACACCGACGTCATTGTGCTCGCTACGCCTGAAATAGCGGGCTTGCCTTATGTAGTTTCAGGCCTGGTCGCGGCAGGCGGACTGGCTGCGGCATTATCGACCGCCGATGGTTTATTGCTGACGATTGCGAATGCGTTGTCGCACGACGTTTATTTTAAAATGTTTGCGCCCAAGGCCGTGGCTGAACGGCGCATCGTCTTGTCAAAATTATTACTGTTTATTGTTGCCTTGGTTGCGGCAACGGTGGCTGCGCAAAAGCCGACGCATATTCTGAATATGGTGTCGTGGGCGTTTTCCATTGCGGGCTCGGCGTTTTTTCCGGCGCTGGTGTGCGGCGTATTTTGGAAGCGTGCTAATCGCTGGGGCGCGGCGACTGGCATGCTCGGCGGGCTGGGTGTGTGTTTGGCCTACTTGTATATGGTCAAGTTCGGCGGCATGGCGCCGTGGTTCGGTATCCGCGATACGGCAGCCGGTGTGTTCGGCGTGACGGCAGGATTTTTATTATTGTTTGCGGTGAGCCTGCTGACGCCTAAACCGAAGCAAGCGATGGAAACAATGGTGGATAATTTACGCTATCCCGTTCTAAAGGAAAGCCCAGCAATTAAACCTTGATCGACGTGCTGCGTAATGTTTTTAATCGCGCCAAGGTGTAATGAATAAATGCCAAGCCCATGAACACCGGCGCAATAAAATTCGCCAACGGAATAAATTGTATAAACGCCACGAGAATTGCCAATAACCATAAGTTACTGCGTGTTTGTCGCACTAGCGTTTTATATTCCGGCTCGCTCGCGTGGTCTGCCAGCGCGTCGTAGCCGAATAATTTTTGATTGAGATAAGCGGATAATAATATCGGCAGCACAACAGCGAGCGGCGGAATCAACCACAACGGCAAAGTGACGATCCATAGCACGCAAAAAATGGTCACGCCTATCAGGGTGTTCCACACACTGCCCCAAATATTACCGCCGCCTTTGGTTTCCAGTTCGGCATAATCTTTTTCGCTCACATAACGCAGCAGTAGCGGCATGGCGAACGCCGAGGTGATTAGCAACGCGGTGATATTGATGAGCGGAATCAGAATGGCGAAAAATAATAATAGCGCCAACGAATCGCCTAGCCAGGCAATGCTGATGCCGAAATAGGTACCGGACATGCCGTAACTCGCCAGCCACTGTTGCGCAGATGCGTAAAGCGGCGCACGAAACAATAGCGCCAGACCGCCCCACAAAAGTGTGGCCAGCAACACCGGCCAAATAATCAGCCCGATGATGCGCGGCTGCACCAGATCGCGCAGTGCGCGTCTAAGCGCTTCGATTAACATTTTCATGTTTGTTTTTTGATCATAAATAAACGATGGAATAATATAAGGTAAATTTACTACGAGTATAATGAATCAAGATTAAGTTTATCCATTCGTTTTTCAACTATGCGCATCCTGACAAAATATCTTACCCGAGAAGTCCTCACCGCGACGGCATTGGTGTTCTTATCTTTGTTAATGTTGTTTGCGTTTTTTGATGTCGTCGGTGAACTGAAAAATATTGGCCGCGGTAATTATCGTCTGCCGACCTTGATGCAGTATGTTTTATGGCTGCTGCCCGGCCATATTTATGACTTGTTCCCGATTGCCGTGCTGATTGGCACGCTGTTTGCCTTGACTCAGCTTAACAGCCATTCCGAATTGACCGTGATGCGCGCATCCGGTTTATCACTCGTTGCGATTTCGCGTTCGCTGATGGCAATCGGCGTAGTGTTGGCCGCCGCGACATTTTTATTTGGCGAATACGTCGCGCCGCATTCCGAGAAACGTGCGCAACAGTTGTGGATACAGGCCACCAATTCGGTAATTGCGCAGGCATTCCGCTCCGGCCTGTGGGTAAAAGACGACAACAGCTTCGTTAACGTGCAGCAAATCAATCCGGATACATCTTTGAGTAATGTAAAAATTTACGAATTCGATGCCACTTACAAATTAAAAAGCATCAGTTTCGCCAAACGCGGCGAACATGTAGCGGAAAATAAATGGCGCATCACCGATGTCGAGCAAACTGTATTTGATGACAAGGGCGCTTCGCTGCAAAAACTCGGCGAGGCTAACTGGAACTCCGTGCTGACACCCTCGATACTCAGCGTGTTGCGTGAACAACCGAGCCAAATGTCGGCCAGCGCATTATCCGAATTCATCGACCATTTGCGCGACAACAAGCAAAATACCAATCGCTATGAAATTGCTTTCTGGTCGAAAATTGTCTATCCGATTGCCGTCATGGTGATGATGTTGCTCGCCGTACCGTTCAGCGCATTTCAGAAACGCTCGGGCGGCGTCGGCGCAAAGATTTTTGTCGGCATCATGCTCGGGCTGGTGTTTCACTTCGTCAACCGGCTGTTCGCTCACTTCGGCCAACTCAACGACTGGCCGCCGTTTCTTTCCGCTTCATTACCGAGCTGGGTATTCCTTACGCTGGCGCTGGTGATGCTTTATCGGGTACAACGCGTTTAATTTTTTTCTAACAAAACCAAGCGTGTTTTCGCGATGCGGTCATGCAAAAATTGTCCGTCACGGTCAAATAGCGCCCAGAAAAAAAGCGGCAGACTCAAGCCCGCAATCAGCAATCTTATTGCGCATTGCCGGTAGCTTAGCGCCGCGCCGTTCGCGCTAATCAATTTGATGCGCCAGGTTTTCATCGCCAAGGTTTGTCCGCCGTTACGCCAGAAATAAAAGTAGTAGGCCGTGATGACGCTAAGCATATAGATTTGAAATAGCGGCGCTAGCGGGCCTGTGCCTTTGAACGACAATAATGTCGAAAACGCGAACGCCGCGATGAACAACATGGCGATCAATAGCAAGGCGTCATAGAGCATGCAGGCTAAACGACGCAGTAAGCTTGGGGTGTGAAGGCTGGTGAGCATGTGAATTAAAAGCTTGGTGATTAAAAAGCAAAAGCCCGCCAAAGGCGGGCTTAGCTTGGGTTAATTATATAAGCTATTGTTTTTGTTGATCATTTGCCCATTTTTCTTTAGCTTCTTTTTTCTTCTCTGGCGGTAACTTATTGAATTCACGGTATTTTTCCCGTGCTTTCTGGCGGTCGTCTGGCGTCATGGTGGCCCAGTTTTTCAGACGTCCCTGAAAGCGTTGCTGTTCATCAGGCTTCATAGTCGGGTAGCGTTCAGCGGCGTTCATGAGTTTTTGTTTTTGCTCCGGGCTGACGCTTTCCCAATCAGCGGCAATCGGCGCTAAAGCAGATTTTTGCTGCGGGTTCAGAGCATTCCAAGCCGGTCCTTCTGCAAAAGCAGAGGTGGCAAATAACGATAGAAATAAAGCGCTCAGCGTGAGGATTTGTTTAACCATGATTCGAATTCCTGGCTGGTAAGGGTGTGTATCGGTAATTCGTCGGACAGCAGCATCGCGTCCACTTCGTCGTAGTCGTGATGCTGCGCAGTCTGCTGCCAGTATATCAAGCCGCCGACGGCGAGCAAAAGTGTCATCACCGGCACCCACAATAATGCGCCGCGTCCACCCAAAGACACATTACGTCCGGCGCTCGCAAGGGCGGGCGAGGTTTGCATCACCGGATGATGCGTGTAGGCTTCGAGCGCTTTCAGGCGCACGGCTTTGAGCTTATCCAGCGTCGGCTGGTCAAGCTGGTTAGCGGCCAGATTCAAGTGGCGGATAATTTTTTTGCCGATTTCGGCTTCGTTCGTGTTCATAGTGATACTCCTTTTGCCTTCAGGCTGATGGCCAAGGCGTGTACGGCGCGTGAGCAGTGGGTTTTGACGCTTCCTTCGGAACAGCCCATAGCGGCCGCGGTTTCGCTGACATCCAGTTCCTCCCAGTAACGCAGCATGAAGGCTTCTCGTTGACGGGCGGGCAGCTTCTCAATCGACGCCTCTATCAGCGCCATAATCTGCGCCTGTTCGAGTTGTTGGACCGGGGTATTGCCCAGATTGGAATGGGCGTCCGATTCCAGGGTTTCCAGCAGGTCATGGTCGTCGCCGTCCTCATTCGAGCCAAAGGAGGAAAATAGCGTAGTCCAGGTGCTGCGCACTTTCTGCCGACGGAAGAAGTCGCGCATGGTGTTCTGCAGAATGCGCGAGAACAGTAAAGGCAACTCTGCCGGGGGACGGTCGCTATATTTTTCGGCGAGCTTGAGCATGGCGTCTTGCACCACGTCCATGGCGACGTGCTCGTCGCGCACGGCAAACAGGGTTTGCTTAAAGGCGCGACGCTCCACTTGCGCCAAAAAATCCGACATTTCCTGATAAGTGGCCAGAATGGCCTCCGTTGTTATTTGGTAGTGCTTCCTGCCGTAAGGACAGGAAATAAAGCGCAAATATACTATCAAAGCCCGTTTTTTGCCGGTATTTCTGTTTTGCCTACGAAAATGCTTAGGTAAAAAAACATTTATCTTGACCAAACCCTCACCAACATTTACGCTTTTAGGTTGTCCCACATGTGAAGAAATTCACCACCCGCATTTTAAGGAAAGTCATGGAACTCACCGGCGCAGAAATTACTATTCGTTGTTTGGCGGAAGAGGGCGTTGAATTCGTATTCGGCTATCCCGGCGGCGCAGTATTGAATATTTACGACGAAATTTTCAAACAAGATAAATTCAAGCATGTCCTGGTGCGCCACGAACAGGCGGCGCTTCACGCAGCGGACGGCTACGCGCGCTCTACCGGTCGCCCCGGCGTGGCGCTGGTAACTTCAGGCCCCGGCGTGACCAATGCCGTAACCGGCATCGCGACGGCGTATATGGATTCGATTCCGTTGGTGGTGATTACCGGCCAAGTGCCGACGCACGCGATTGGTCAAGATGCGTTTCAGGAATGCGACACGGTCGGTATCACTCGCCCATGTGTGAAGCATAATTTTTTGGTCAAGGACGTAAAAGATTTAGCCGTCACGATTAAAAAAGCCTTTCATGTGGCGACTACCGGACGTCCCGGCCCAGTGCTGGTCGATATTCCGAAAGACATCACGCAGAAAAGCTGTGAGTTTGTTTATCCCGAATCGGTGACGCTGCGTTCCTATAATCCGGTCATTAAAGCGCATACGGGACAAATTAAAAAAGCCCTGCAAATTATTCTCGACGCCAAGCGCCCGATGATTTACGCCGGTGGCGGCGTGGTAATCGGCAACGCGGCAGAAAATCTGACCAAGCTGACGCGCATGTTGGGTTTCCCTTGCACCAATACTTTGATGGGCCTCGGCGGTTATCCCGCCAGCGACAAACAATTCGTGGGTATGCTCGGCATGCACGGCACGCTGGAAGCCAATATGGCGATGCAGAATTGCGATGTATTGCTCGCCATCGGCGCGCGCTTCGATGATCGCGTGATCGGCAATCCTGAACATTTTTTCAGCGCCGAGCGTAAAATTGTTCATATCGACATAGATCCATCGTCGATTTCCAAACGCGTGAAAGTCGATGTGCCGATTGTTGGCGATATCAACGAAGTGCTGGAAGAATTGCTCAAGCTATTGGCCGCGACCAAAGAGCGCCCGGATCCGGTGCCGCTCAAGGCATGGTGGGGGCAAGTCGATCAGTGGCGCGCGCGCGATTGTATGAAATACGACACCAAGAGCGACATCATCAAGCCGCAATTCGTGATCCAGAAATTGCACGAGCTGACCAAGGGCGATGCTTACGTCACGTCAGACGTCGGTCAACATCAAATGTGGGCGGCGCAGTATTACCATTTTGATAAGCCACGGCGATGGATCAATTCCGGCGGCCTGGGCACCATGGGCTTCGGTTTGCCTTCCGCTATCGGCGTGCAATTGGCGCATCCTGATGCGACGGTTGCGTGCGTAACCGGCGAGGCGAGTATCCAGATGTGCATCCAGGAACTCTCCACCTGCA
>JBEEJL010000227.1:0-4645 GCA_041169175.1 Pseudomonadota bacterium
CAAGTAGAAGTGCTGGTGCGTGATCGCAATCAACCGGCCATCGTGTTGACGCGAAAATTGTTAGTGCGTTTTGTCGATTATGATTTTGAGCCGTTCAGTGGGCGCATATTATTTCGCCAGCCGGTTCCGTCGGTCGATGAAAATGCCAATCCGGTTTCGATTCGTATTTCCTATGAAATAGACGAAGGCGGTGACAAACATTGGGTCGGCGGCCTGGATGCAAAAGTTCGCTTGAGCGACAGCATCGCCATCGGTACTGCTTACGCTGAAGATAAAAATCCCACTTCGCCCTACAAAGTTTATGGCGTAAATAGCGAAGTTAAATTAGGTGAGCGCACTTATCTGGTCGCAGAACTCGCGCGCACGCAAGGCAACAGCGCGTACAACCGCAGTTTGAGCACGCTGACACTCGGCGGCATTTTGGATGACATCAGCGGCAAAGCGGCGCGCGTCGAGTTGCGCCACGACGGAGAGCAATTCAAGAGCCGCGTGTATGCCGCAAAAGCGGGCGCAGGATTTCAAAATTCCAACGCGGGTCTCGCACCGGGCCGACAAGAAGCGGGCGCACGCGCCAGCTACCAGCTCAGTGATATGTTTCAGTTCAACGCTGAGGCTTTGCAAACACGCGATGACTCAGCCACGTTAAGCATTGGTGCCAAACGCACGGCGGCTAGCGCCGGTGTCAGCATCATGTTTAGCCCAGCGATTAAACTCGAAGTCGGCGTGAATAAAGTGAATGAACATGCGGTCAATGGTATCGGCGGTGCGCTGTCGTCAGTCGATACGCAGAACGGCGATAGCGGTGCCTATACTCCCGGCTTTGGTTTTCAAGGCACGGGTTTGTTAACTAGCCCGGCGACATTATCTGGTGTCGGTACTGCGGCGACCGCGTTAGTAGATAGCGCTTACACCAGCTTGCGCAGCAAACTCACCGGCAAAGTTTCTGCAAACGCTTCCGTATTCGGCGAATACGAACAAGCCATCAACGACGGCTCGCGTAAACGCGCAGCTTTGGGCGGCGAATATCGTTTGGACGAAAAAACCCGCGTCTATGGTCGGCATGAAATAGAAAACTCGCTGTCCGGTATTTATGGATTGACCAACGATGGTTCGCGTCACAGCAACACCGTGTTCGGCGCCGACACGGCGTATATGCAAGACGGACAATTGTTCAGCGAATATCGTATGGCAGGCACGCAAGCGGGTAACGATGTGGCCGCTGCTGTGGGCTTGCGCAATACCTGGCGTGCGCAAGAGGGACTCAATTTTGTAACGTCGTTAGAGCGCCAGCAAGTTCGCCAAGCTAACGGCAATCAGCTTGCTGCGACTGCATTCAGTTATGGCGTGGAATATACCGCCAGCCCGATTTATAAACTCGGCGGCAAATTGGAATACCGTACGTCGGATGTGCAAGATCAAATCTTGTCCACTGTCGCCTATGATCGCAAACTCAGCGATGATTGGGCGACGATAGTACGTAATCTTTATTTGCAAGCGGAAAATAAAGATGCCAACTCGACTAACGGCAAGCAAACGCAAGACCGCGCGCAAATCGGTTTGGCTTATCGCGATTCGCAGACCAACAAGTTTCACGGCTTGGCGCGCTTGGAACGCCGCATCGACAAATCAACTAACCTTGCCGATGTGCGCGATGAGAAAACCTGGATCACTAGCTTGCACGGCAATTACAAACCGAATCGCGCTTGGACCTACTCAGGACAGTTAGGTTTTAAAGATGGCGCAGGCGTGCTGACCAACGACAACAGCATCGATAAATTTACTGGGGCACTGGTCAGCGCTCGCGTGATCTGGGATTTCGCCGAACGCTATGACGCCAGTATTTATGCCAGCCAAGAGCAAGCGCGCAGCACCAAGCTATCCACCACCCGAGTCAGCGGATTAGGCGGCGAGCTCGGTTACCGCGTCATGGATAATTTGTGGCTCTCAGCAGGCTACACCGGCGGACGGTTCGCTGATGTCGATCAATTCAGTTCTAACACCAGTTGGAATGGTTATCACCTGCGCCTGCGCTGGAAGTTTGACGAAAAATTATTTTCTGGCAGTAACGCAAGTATCAACCGCAATATTGATGAAGCTGGCGCAACGCCAAGACAATGAATAAACAACCAACAGCATTTTTTCCAACGCGTTTATTGGCGACATGGTTCGCGTTAAGCCTTGCCAGTATGGCCAGCGCGCAAAATATTACGACGCCCAACCGTGATCCGAATGCAGCGTCAGCTGCAACAGCAACGACTGAGAGCGTGCTTAAACAGAATTTGCCAACGTTAAATGCAATGCCCGGTATTCCGTCGCAAGTATTTGATTATAATAAAGAAAATAATAGCGCTCGAGCCATGCGTGTGAGTGAGCCAGATCGCTATATCGACTTGCAAACACGCATCGCCAAACTAAAAACGAGTAAGCCGATGTGCCCGAATGATTATCATCTGGCCAAGGCGCAAGCTTGGTTAAACTTTGCGCGTGATCAATATCATGAAGGCGCTGGGCAAAAAAATATTCAGCAGACTACGTTCGCCGAAGCGGAGCGGCTAGTCAAGTCATTGGAAGCTGGCAGCGATCCCGGTATGGATACGCCGCTGGTATCGGATGCGCAAAAAATTCGTCCGGACTTGTGGGCAATGGCGGAAAAAATCAAGCAAGATAGCAAAGGCCAACTATGTTGCGCGCAACGCGACACCGCATTCTGCGAAGTGCAGTTGGTATGGTCCGGTCATGCGCTGGCAAATCTCGGCGGTTGGCGCCGCGCCAACCCGCTCACTAAAATGGCGGAAGATTTATGCCAAAGCGCGAAGCAAACTCAATGCGTCGCACCGACACCAGCACCTGCGCCCGTCGCGGTGGCTGAGTTAAAAGTTGCGCCGGTAGAGACGCCAAAACAAATTGTGCCGCCGAGCTATGAAAAAATCACCCTTGCGGCCGAAACTTTATTCAAGCATGACCAATCCGCCGTCGATCAAATGCTGCCCGAAGGCCGCGCAAAATTAGATGAGCTGGCGGCGAGATTAAAACAAATCCGCAGCGTAGAAAAAATAATCGTTACCGGCCATGCCGATATTTCTAACGCTACCAGCGATAAAGCCTATAACGACAAACTCAGTCTCGCTCGCGCCAATACCGTGCGCAGCTACCTCACCACTATTGGCGTTGATATGAGTAGCGCCATCATAAGCAGCAGCGGCGATCGAGAGCCGATCAAAACCGATTGCACTATACCCAAGGGCAGTAATGGCGTGAGCTTCGGCTCGGCGCGGAAACAAGCGCTACAAAATTATTACCAATGTCTGCAACCTAACCGCAGAGTCGATGTGGAGTTGTTTGGTAAAATAGAAAAATAAGGTCTGATTCTTTTTCGACTCGTCACGTTATATTCAAGACATTCTATGACTACAGCCCGTTCTTATATAAGCTTGTGTAGCGTGCTATTTGCGTTGCTCATTTCGCTTGATGCACGCGCGCGCGATTTACTACCCAGCATCACGAATAAAGCTGAACGCGACCAAGTTTTGCGCCCGCAAGATTTCCCTTCCGATGAAGCATTGGAGCAGGCTGGCGCGGTTATCGGTGAAGTGGTGATTGATATCAACGATATTTTTGCCACCGATACGCCTGATGAAGATGCGACTTTATTTCGGCTTGCCAACGCATTGCACATCGACACGAAAAAATCGGTGATTGCGCAGCAGCTTTTATTTCAACCGGGCGAAAAATATTCGCAGCAAAAACTAGAAGAGACTGAACGCTTGTTACGTTCGCGGCGCTATTTGCTTGACGTGCGCGTCTATCCTTTTGCTTACCACGATGGTCGTGTCGATGTTCGCGTGCGTACGCGCGAAGTGTGGACGCTGCATCCTGGCGTTTCGTTTGGGCGTAGCGGCGGCGCGAATTCAACTGGCGTATTGATTGAAGAATTAAATTTATTTGGCTATGGAAAACAGCTAGGCCTGAATTACAAATCGACAGTAGATCGCAAAACGACGATTCTGGATTACCAGGATCCGCAGTTGTTTGGCTCGCGTTGGAATTTAACCGCGCAGTTAGGCAATAACAGCGACGGACATAAAAATTTCTTCGCTATTGAGCGCCCATTCTATTCTCTCGACACGCGTTGGTCTGCAGGCATTCGCTTATTGGATGATAGACGCGTGGATTCAATTTATGACCTTGGTGTGGCACGTAATCAATATGATGCCCGACTGCGGAGCGGAACTGCCTACGCTGGCTGGTCGAATGGTTTGCAGGATCACTTTGTCTCACGCTGGACGGCAGGTGTGAGTTACGACGATAACCAATATGCGCTCATAGCCAATTCGGCGAATTCAAATTTTGTGCCGGCATCGCGCAAGCTGGTTTACCCCTGGGTAAATTATGAATTAGTAGAAGATCAGTATCGAAAACTGGAAAATCTAAATCAGATTGGACGCGCAGAAGATTTAGGTTTGGGTTGGCGCGCCAATGCGTTTGCCGGTATCGCGTCGCCGAAGTTTGGCGCAGATCGAAAGGCGCTAGTGTGGGGCGGAGGTTTTAGTCATAGCGCGACACCGAGCGAAAGCGAGATTGCCATATTAACCGCGAGCATTTCAGGTCGAGCAGAAAATTCAACCATGCAAAATACACTGACCAG
>JBEEJL010000228.1:0-3137 GCA_041169175.1 Pseudomonadota bacterium
CAACTCACGTGCAGGGACAAACCGAAAACGGCGCAAATTCAAATTGCACTCTATTTGCAAACATTGCAGGGTGAAATTAATAAAATCCAGACTAATATATAAGGTGAATACCTGAGCCAAAGTCGCGCTTTCCCCCATGCTTTGAAAGTGTAGAGAAAGTGTGGCTATGTCATAATAAGGGCATCAATTTCACAATGTGAAATAGCGTTTTACGCAAAAAGTTTTCTCTATTAAGCTAAGGTCACACCAATGAATCATGCTTCCATGCAAGCCAACCCGTTATGGGCCCCACCGTCTTATGTAAAACACGCCAACCTGCTGCAATGGGTGCAAGATATGGCGGCATTGTGTAAACCAAAAAATATTTATTGGTGCGACGGATCAGAAGCGGAATACGATCGCCTTTGCGCGGAAATGGTTACTGCTGGAACTTTGGTCAAACTCAATCCGGCCAAACGTAAAAACTCCTACCTCGCGCTTTCCGACCCCACCGACGTAGCGCGCGTGGAAGACCGCACCTTTATATGTAGCAAAAATAAAGACGACGCCGGCCCAACCAATAACTGGACCGAGCCGACGGAAATGCGCAACACCTTAAATAAATTGTTCGATGGCTGTATGCTTGGCCGCACGATGTATGTCGTGCCGTTCAGCATGGGCCCGCTCGGCTCGCACATCGCGCATATCGGCGTAGAAATTTCCGACTCGCCGTATGTCGCGGTGAATATGAAAATCATGACGCGCATGGGCAAAGCGGTGCTGGACGTGCTCGGCGATAAAGGCGAATTTGTTCCCGCCATGCACACCGTCGGCGCACCGCTCAAAGCAGGCGAAAAAGATGTCGCCTGGCCGTGCAATAAAGATCACAAATACATTGTGCATTTCCCCGAGACGCGCGAAATCTGGTCCTACGGCTCCGGCTACGGCGGTAACGCGCTACTGGGCAAAAAATGTTTCGCCTTGCGCATCGCTTCGACTATGGGCCGCGATCAAGGTTGGCTGGCGGAACATATGCTGATCCTCGGCGTAACGTCACCCGCCGGTAAAAAATCCTACGTCGCGGCGGCCTTTCCCAGCGCCTGTGGTAAAACCAATTTCGCCATGTTGATTCCGCCAAAAGAAATGAACGGCTGGAAAATTTCCACCATCGGCGACGATATCGCGTGGATTAAACCCGGCGCGGATGGCCGTTTGTACGCCATCAATCCTGAAGCGGGTTACTTCGGCGTCGCGCCCGGCACCTCGATGCAATCGAACCCGAATGCGATGAACACGCTGCATGAAAATGTGATTTTCACCAACGTCGCGCTGACTGATGATGGCGATGTCTGGTGGGAAGGCATGAGCAAAACTTTGCCCGAGCATCTGACCGATTGGCAGGGACAATCGTGGACGCCCGCCAGCGGCCGCAAAGCGGCGCACCCGAATGCGCGTTTCACTGCGCCTGCGACGCAATGTCCGTCACTCGATGACGACTGGGATAACCCCGCTGGCGTACCGATTGCCGCGTTTATTTTCGGCGGCCGCCGCAGCAACACCGTGCCGCTGATTACCGAAACCGCGACCTGGCAAGACGGCGTCTATCTCGCCGCGACGATGGGTAGCGAAACCACTGCCGCTGCAGCAGGACAACAAGGCATCGTGCGCCGCGATCCGTTCGCCATGCTACCGTTCGCCGGTTACAACATGGCAGATTATTTTAATCACTGGCTCAACATCGGCAAAAAATTAGCCAACCCGCCGAAAATTTTCGGCGTGAATTGGTTCCGCACTGACGCCAATGGCAAATTCATCTGGCCCGGCTTCGGTGACAATGCGCGCGTGTTGAAATGGATTATCGAACGCTGCGAAGGCTCCGCTTCAGGCGTGCAATCGCCGCTCGGCATGCATCCAACCTTCAGCGATCTTGATTGGAATGGTATCAATTTCAGCGAACACGATTTCGATCACATCATGTCGATCAGCGATGATGAGTGGGATTTGGAATTGGATTCGCACAAAGAATTGTTCGACAAACTCGCCGATCATTTACCCAAAGAACTCAACTCACGGCGCGAAAAATTTCTCGCGGCGTTTAAGCAAATCAGTTAAATTATTTCAGCAGCAAAAAATAATCAAGCCCGCCGATTCGTTGGCGGGCTTTTTATTGCGTGAAACGAAATGCAAGCTGGCGCGTTAGTAGAGCTTCATCACTTAGTAAAGCATTGTAAATTAATTAATATAATCAAATACTTATATAATATTTATGCGAGCGGATTTTTTGCTGCCCAATCCTTCAAGGCTGATGCATACTGTCACCTGAATTTTTGAAAGGAATCACCATGCGTAAAATTTTTCTCGGAATCGTAACCGTCATCGCATCATCCAGCGCATTCGCTGACACGACGATTGACCAATTACAAAACCTCAGCAGCCAACAACAATTCCGCTCGCTATCTGAAGACCTAGGCTCAGCATTGAGCTATAAATCCTTATCGCCCGGCGACCCGCTCGGCGTGACCGGTTTCGACATCGGCGTTGAAGTCACCGGTACCTCGATTAAAAATAAAGCCATTCTCGATCTAGTCACCTCTGGCAGCGCGCCGTCATTGTTACCCGTGCCGAAACTGCATGTGCATAAAGGTCTCGGTTTGTTCGACATCGGCGGATCGTATTCTGCCGTGCCCGGCTCCAATATCAAATTATTCGGCGCGGAAATTCGTTATGCCTTGCTCGAAGGCACAGTAGCAACGCCAGCGCTTTCGCTGCGCGGCAGCTTCAGTCAACTCACTGGCGTCGATCAACTCGATTTCAACACTAAGGGCATTGATATATCCGTATCAAAAGGATTCCTGATCGCCAAGCCTTATGCAGGGATCGGGCAGGTTTGGGTTAATAACACACCTAAAGGCGTGCCCACTTTAACAGGCGAAAAATTTACCCAAACCAAAGTATTCGCTGGCATCAATCTCAATTTCGGCCTGACCAATATCGCCTTCGAAGCAGACCGCACCGGCGATGCTAGCTCCTACGGCGCGAAACTCGGCTTCCGTTTCTAATCAGCCGCAATTAATAAAGCGGCAATCGCCGCGCCAATTCCTGCTGGCAGCCCGTAACGCTCCCAGCGGGAGGCTTCTGTACCGACTATCACTTCAACA
>JBEEJL010000229.1:0-3063 GCA_041169175.1 Pseudomonadota bacterium
ACCAGCAACATGCCGATGAACAAAAACTTACCCATCTTGGACAAATCTTTTTTGATCACAGTGCCGAGCGTCGCCATACCCGCAAATATCGCCGCCGTGCCGCCGAAGGCTGTCATGACCAGCGTGCTGCCGTTTTTGAAATGCATGATGTAGCCCAACATTTGCGACAACATCAGGCCCATGAAAAATGTGAACGCCAGCAAAACGACTACGCCGAGCGAGCTGTGTTTGGTTTTCTCAATCGCATAAGTGAAACCCATGGTGATCGCCAGAAAAGCGATAAAGCCCATCGCGCCCGATAAAAAATTAAACTTCAACTGCATACCGAGCCACGCGCCGAACACCGTCGGAATCATCGAGATGGCGAGCAACATATAAGTATTGCGCAGCACCTTGTTGGTCGAGACCGCACCAAAGCCGGTGGTGGAAACAGTTTTCATCAGATCAGGTTGCATGGAAAATCCTCATAATGGGAATGTGACGCTGGTAAGACTACGCAAGCCGGAGTGAAGTTGCAAGGTGTGAAACACAGTAGTGGAAATTGTTTACAGATGCAGGTATAATACTTACAAAATAGTCAATATAATCAAATAAATAGCTATTTTCCGCAGGAAGTGTGGCCGAGTGGTTTAAGGCACTAGTCTTGAAAACTAGCGACGGGAAACCGTCCGTGAGTTCGAATCTCACCGCTTCCGCCAATTTTTCTTTGCGCATTCGCGCTGTCAAAACCAATCCTGTAAAAAATTATATCAATCAAAACTCATATTCGATTTGTGTGCGAAAAGTATTGCCGCGATTGCCGCCGCCTACGTCAAACAAAAATGCCGCATTGTATTTAATCGCCTGTCTTGCCCCTGTCACATATTTGCCGAAAATGGCCGGGCCTAATCGATGCTCTTTATCCGGCGCAGGCGCGTCGGAGCGAAACTCGCCCAAGTCGCCGAATCCTTGCGCGCCAAATTCAAATTGCGGCAACCAGCGATACTTCGCTTGCCATTGATAACTTAGCCGATACGGATTGTCTTGGTCAGCGCGGAAATTATGCTGCAGCAAAAAATTGGTGTTGACTTGCAGTTTGCCGAACTCAGTTTGCAATAAGGGGCCGACGGTGATTTCGTAACCTTCGCTACGGTCTTGCGGTCGTTCGATTTCCGACAGAAAGCCGACATCGACCGGATATTGGCCGGGCTCGCTTAACTGAAATTTATTTTCCCATTCGAATGCGTCGAATTTAGTCGGCTCGCCGTCGGCGCGTTTATATTTGACATAGAGTTCACTCATCCAATTTTGCGTGACGCCGAAACCATAGCCGATGCTGCCTGCGCCAATGCGGTCCTGGCTGGGTTTTTTCGCGCTGCCGTATTTAAAATCGATTTCCTGTTCGGCGTAGGTTACGGAGGGCAGGTGTAGATATTCATCCGGATTGGCGTGTGCTGTTTGTAAAGTAAAGACAGCCAGCATTGCAGCCAATGAGGGATAAATTTGCATGCCAGATCAGATCGGTGCGCGAGCCACAAAGCGTTGTTGCTTGACCCAATAACTGGCTATGGCAATGAGTGCAAATGTAGCGAGATAAAACAGTGCTTGCGTGCCCGTCGGTTTGGCTTCGTAGCCGATCAAGATATGCAAGATAGAACCCAGTGTGGATGTGCCGGATAACAACCACGAACTATCCCAAATCGGCGAGGCCATTGGCGGTAGCCAATCGGCCTGAATTAAAAAGCGCGCCATCTGCCCGGCCATCCCGGCGGCTAGCAACAAAATCAGCGCACCGGTCACGGAGAACAACCAGCGTACCGGAATGCGTAACAAGCCGGCATAAATTGCCACGCCTGCGGCGACACCGGCGGTAAAGCCGAGCAGACTGCCGCCGATCAAATCGAACAGCCGCGTTTCCTGACTGCTGGCAATACTGTAAATAAACAAAACCGTTTCCGAGCCTTCGCGCAACACGGCCAACGCTATCGCCAAAGCGATGGCCGATAGCGCACGTTTACCGCTGCGCACGTCCGCCACTACGCGCTTGGCCGCACGGGCCATTTCGGCGCCATGCGAAGCCATCCAGATGTTGTGCCATGCCAACATCAGCACCGCGACGCCGAGCACCACTGCGTTGAATAAATCTTGTCCTGCGCCGTTGGCTAATTGAGCCAGCGGCTCGCTCAACATGCCAACTAGCAACGCGCCTAGCAACCCGGCAGCAATGCCGATAGCAAGCCAGCGATTACGGGACGGCAAACCGCGTGCGGCAGCGGCGAAAATACCGATCAGCAACACTGCTTCCAAAGATTCGCGAAATACAATCAGGGCAGAACCAAACATGATGCTTACTCCGCAATGATGATGCCACGCGCAGTGGCTTGGTTAAACTCACCGAAGAACGGATATTTGCCGGGAGTGAGCGGGCCGATAAAAACCGGCAGTTTACTTTTGGGCGGAATGACTTTTTCGCGATTGAGCTCGTGGCTTTCAAATTCTTCTGCCGTTGCATCCTGATTGTCGATCATCAATTTCACTTTTTGGCCCGCAGGAACTTTGAGTTCTGCGGGGAAAAATGTGTGGTCTTTGATAATGAGATTTAATTCAATATCTACGGCCATAGCCGGAGACGCTGTTAAAAGTGATACCAGCGATGCTGCGATAGGTAGTAAAACTGAGGTGAGTGATTGCTTGGTCATCATGGTTTTTGATCAAAAGTTAATAAGAATTGTTATCAATTATCCCAAAGGCTGACAGGAGAGTCAATAAAATAATAATTATAATAATCAATTATTTAGTTATTTTACTAAAATAAATTTATTATTTTAAATGATAATTAATCTTAATATTGAGGATGATAAACCGGGTGGATCAATTTGGCAGTTGCGAAAATCGAGGGTTGTTGGATGTGTATGGAATGGGCGCTGCCGGATAGTGGCTAGCGACATAACGAGGAAAGGGTTCGTGGATTCAACCGGTCAGCGCAACGGCTTTTATTAGTGTATCGCTAGGCGTGGCATAACCCAAAGTTTTTCTTGGTCTCGTGTTGAGTTGCAGGGCGACTGCATCAAGCTGTTTTTGGCT
>JBEEJL010000230.1:0-6322 GCA_041169175.1 Pseudomonadota bacterium
CCTGCTGGTGGATCCAACGGCACGTCAGCGACAGATGATATTACGGTTATCGCTCCGCCGACTGTTTCCAAGTCGTTTGTTACCAGTCCGATATTGCCGAACACTGGTATGTCGCAGCTACAAATTGTGTTAACTAACAACAATCCAACCGATCTCACCGGCGCGACGTTTATTGATACTTTTCCGACTACGCCTGGCGCGATGACGCTGGCCGACCTGTCAACGACAAATAGTTGTAGCGGTACCTTAAACAACAATCTTGGCACGGGCCTAGCTATTGGTTCAGCAGGTATTCAACTAACATCTGGCGTGATTCCCGCCAACGGCAGTTGCACCATCACGGTCAATGTCAAAGCCAGTTTGGCGGGCGATTATGTGAATACCATTCCCGCATCACCTATTGCCGGGTTTCTTAACACGACAAACGGCGGAGGAAACACGGTCGCAGCTACTGCACCTCTTGCAGTACGTTTGGCAGCACCAAGCGTCAGTAAATCGTTCAGTCCCGCGACGATTGTTGCTAATACCAGTTCTGTGATGACGCTGACAATAAGTAATCCGTCGTCGATACAGGCCATTACCGGCGTTGCATGGAGCGATATATTCCCCGCCGGAATGAGAGTATTCTCTTCCCCGTCGTTCACCAATACTTGCGGCGGTACGGTAACGGTTGGCAACGTGGCCAACGACACTTCAATCAACTTGACCGGGGCAACTGTGCCGTTTAACGCCGCCGGCACCGGCAGTTGCAGTATCAGCGTAGCGGTAACCAGTGTGGTCACCGCTGCCTCACCGGGGCTTAACAACACTACCAGCTCAGTAACCTCAAACAATGCCAGCCAGAGCGGGGTGGCGAGTGCTTTTCTGATCGTCACACCCGCGCCGCTGCAAGGAATTTCCGGCCGCGTTTTTAACGATATCGGGATCAGCGGCGGTAACGCCAATAACGGTTTACAAGACGGTGGCGAGACGGGCGTTAGCGGTGCGACGGTTAAATTAACTGATGCAAGCGGCGCATTTACTTACGCAACGGCCGTCACGGATAGTAACGGCAATTATTCCCTAGCGATCCCTGCATTCTTAACTGCAGGCACGGTGTTAAAAGTAGTGGAAACTAATTTGTCCGGTTTTACTTCAACCGGAGCGCAGGTTGGAAATACAGCGGGTACTTATGCGATCGCCAGTGACGCGACGACATTTACCTTGGCTGGTAACGCTTCGTATGCCAATGTGAATTTTGCTGATGTGCCAGGTAGTACGCTCGCGCCGAACGGTGCACAAAGCGCGCTGCCGGGAACGGCCGTATTTTATCCGCATATTTTTACGGCCGGCACAGCCGGGACGGTTACGTTCAGCACGACAAATATTTCTACACCTTCGACCGCTGGTTGGAATGCTTTGGTGTATCAAGATGCTAATTGCAATGGCGTTATCGATGCTGCAGAGGCCGGCGCCTTGATTAGTGGGCCACTTACGGTAACACCAGGTCAAATAATTTGTATTGTGGTAAAAGAAAATATTCCTGCCAATGCGCCGTACAATGCGCAAGACCAAATTACCATTAGCGCGCAGTTCGTCTATGCAAATGCGCCAGCACTGATTGCGCCCGCATTAGTGCGCCAGGATTTGACGACGATAGGCAATGCAACGGGCGCAGGATTGGTGTTGCAAAAATCAGTGCGTAACATCACCACCGGTAGTGCTTTTGGAACCAGTAATCAAGGAAAGCCGAACGACGCTTTAGAATACATCGTTACGTATTCCAATAATTCGACTGGTACGTTGAACAGCGTAGTAATAAACGATACAACACCGGCATTTACGACCTTCCTTGCGGCAACCTGCGGCGCGCCGATAGCCTGCGTGATTGCACCTGTGCCTGCAATCGGCGCGGCGGGGAATATTCAATGGACATTAAGTGCGCCGGTTCCCGCCGGTGCTGCAGGCACTGTGACTTTTACCGTCCGTATCCAGTAAACTATTGTTTCGTTCAACTAGCGCCGCTGCATTTGAATATGCGGCGGCATTTTTTATGTCTATGACGCAAAATAATCAACGCTTATCCGGTGTGCTGCTGGTGTTACTCGCCGCAGTCGGTTTTTCCGCCAAGGCGATTTTCGTCAAATTATCCTATCGCTACGGCGTCGATTCGATTTCTTTGCTGGCTTTGCGCATGCTGTTTTCGCTACCATTTTTTTTGCTCATGGCCTGGTGGGCGGGGCGCAATCAAACTACTGCACGCCTGACTCCGGCTGATTGGAAGCTGGTCATTGCTATGGGCATCGCCGGTTATTATCTTTCCAGTTTGCTGGATTTTCTCGGTTTGCAATTCATCTCGGCTGGGCTTGAGCGGCTGATTCTGTTTTTATATCCAACGTTTGTGTTAGTTATCTCGGCGATTTTTTTCCAGCAGAAAATTACCCAGCGCGATGTGATCGCTTTACTTATCAGCTATGGCGGTGTGGTGTTCGTATTTTTTCATGACGTGCAAATGGGGCAAAAAAATGTCTTGCTCGGCTCGCTTCTGGTCTTAGCCAGTGCGCTGACCTATGCGATTTATTTTATCGGCAGCGGCCGCATCGTCGGCAAGATAGGCTCGCTGCGTTACAGCGCCTACGCGACGCTTGTGTCGTGCGTCGCCGTGTTAATCCATTTTGGCCTGACGCGAAATCTCGTATCGTTGCAACAGCCCGCGCAGATTTATCTCTTATCTTTGCTCATGGCATTGTTCTCGACCGTGCTGCCGGTGTATTTTTTATCCGAAGGCATACGCCGCATCGGCTCCAGCCACGCCTCGATGATTGGTTTCATCGGCCCGGTGATAACGATTTTTCTCGGCAGCGTATTGTTAGGCGAGCAAGTCGGCGCGACGCAAATCGTCGGGATGCTGCTGGTGTTGGCCGGTGTACTGATCATTAGTTTGAAGCCTAAAGTGGCGTCGCTAAATAAGTGAGCGGGGCGGTTTGTTGGTTTATTGTGCCTTGCACAAAAAGCCCTGCGAGGGTATGATTTTCCGGTCTGAACGAAGCCAAACCAGTCGTTCGTGCATATTAAAAAACTCAATATAATCAATCACTTAAATGAAAGCCTGCAAATGAAAAAACCAGTACGCGTTGCCATCACCGGAGCCGCCGGTCAAATTGGTTACAGCTTGTTGTTCCGCATCGCCAGCGGCGAAATGTTGGGCAAAGACCAACCGGTCATTTTGCAATTGCTCGAGATCCCTGACGAAAAAGCGCAGGCCGCGTTGCAAGGCGTGATGATGGAGCTCGACGATTGCGCGTTCCCGTTGTTGGCCGGCATGGTCGGTACCAGCGATCCGAAAGTTGCGTTCAAAGATGTCGATGTCGCTTTACTGGTCGGTGCGCGTCCGCGCGGCCCCGGCATGGAGCGCAAAGATTTGCTCGAAGCCAACGGTGCGATTTTTACCGTGCAAGGCGCTGCTTTAAATGCAGTCGCGAGCCGCGATGTAAAAGTATTAGTCGTCGGCAATCCGGCCAACACCAACGCTTACATCGCGATGAAAAGCGCGCCTGATCTCAAGCCCGGTAACTTCACCGCCATGATGCGCCTCGACCATAACCGTTCACTGACGCAAGTCGCGCAGAAAACGGGTAAAACAGTAAACGACGTAAAGAAGATGACTATCTGGGGCAATCACTCAGCCACACAGTATCCGGATATTTTCAGCGCCGAAGTGTCGGGCAAAAATGCAGCGACGTTGATTAACGATCAAGCCTGGCTTGAAACGACGTTCATCCCGACCGTGCAACAGCGCGGTGCGGCGATTATCAAAGCGCGTGGTTTGTCATCAGCCGCTTCAGCAGCCAATGCCGCGATCGAACACATCCGCGACTGGTCGCTCGGCACCGCAGCAGGCGATTGGGTGACCATGGGAATCCCTTCCGACGGTAGCTATGACATCCCCAAAGGCGTGATGTTTGGTTTTCCGGTCACCTGTAAAGAGGGAAAATACTCTATCGTGCAGGGCTTGCCTGTGAGTGAATTCAGCCGCGCGCGCATCAACGCGACGTTGAAAGAGCTGCAAGAAGAGGCGGCAGCAGTGGCGCATTTGCTGAAATAAAAATAGGCTATTGCAGATTGAAAAAGCCGCGCAAGCGGCTTTTTTTACGCACGGACTATTTATTTATCGCATTTCATTCACTACCTTGGCTAATTCGAGCTTGTTATTAATTCCCAGCTTGGCATACACGGTATAAAGATGATTACCCACGGTGGACGGCGAGATGTCCATTGCTTTGGCGATTTCCTTATAAGTCAGGCCGCGCGCGAATAGCAGTGCCACCTCATGTTCGCGTTTGCCCAGATTGTCGTAGGGATATTTTTTTCTGATACGCAATAACATCTGCTCATCCGCCAGACTGGCATAGGCCACTATGATGTTGCCCATGAAGGCGCGATTAGGGTCGTCTTTTAACGATTGCATCAATGGTTTGGGCAAATAAGGGCCGCACCAGGTCGGCCATTCTTCCAGCATCCATTGCGGGAAACGTTTGTCTGTCACGTGCAACATGCCTTCTTCATCGACCAAGGCTGGCGCATAAAGTGCGCCGTTAGATTCGCGTAATTGCATCAAATAATCGAGACGATGATTGTCATAAATATCGACTACATGCGGCATGAGCGCCTGGCTGAGCGCCTGTTCTTCGGATGTGAAAGGCCAGTTTCCCGATCGGCATAAGGCGATGGTGGTCATGATACGAGTAAGCGGGTCGAGTATCAGCGTACACAAAATATAGTCAATGTTGCAACGCTTTAACGACGAGTCGGCGTCGACGCGAAATGTTGAGGTTAGGCAAATGATTTCGTTCTGAATCTGTTGCACCATTTTCTGCCGCAGCATTTCGTATTCGCGCAAGCGAAAAATATCGGCACCCAGACTTTGCGTAAGATTAAATTGATAAACTTTGGCCGAATGCACGCCGTCGTCTTGCGCCACACCATGGCGCCATAAAGCAGCGTCAAAGGGAATGTGAATCTTTGTTTGCTGTAGAGCCCAGTCTTGAAAACGTGCAGGCTCCGTCGTGCGGCCGCCTCGATGGATATCCAATAACAGGCGGCTCAGGTTATTTTCCATGTTGCCCCCGACCTGCTTTTATAAATTTAGTATAGGTCGAGAGCGGGTGATTTGCTCGGGCATTCGATATTTGGTTTTAATCCATGAATAGAATTTGTCCAGAAAATAAATCTGGGTTAGTGGGCCCATTGTATTATGCATACTGAAAGTTTAGATTGACCAGACATAGCAATAAATATTTCATCTAAATGGGAGACGAATAGAGCAGGAGGGCGATATGTTATTTTCAACCGATTATCCGAGTTATCAAGACCCAATAGGCGATGAACACGACACGCGTCCGCACCTGCTACTACACGCGGTGCAGAAAATGGCTGAGTATATCGGTGATTTTTTTGCCGCGCTGTTTGTCATGGCGTTTACCGGCATGGAAATAGTGTTTGTGCTGGCGCTCGGCGTGCTACTGGTGCAAGGCTTGTTGTCTTGGGAAGGATTACAAGACGCGATACGAAGTGCCAGTCTTTCATGGCAAGCTTGGGTAGAGTGAAATGAAGGTCAGTTTTTGTTTAAATCTGTTCTAATTTCCTGCGCCTTCATCAGCGCCGCATTCACATCATCGGCCAACACCGTAAAATGTCCCATCTTGCGACCGGGACGCGCTTCGCGTTTGCCGTAAAGATGTAGCTTGACGTTGTGATGACGGAGAATTTTGTCGCTGGATAATTTTTCATCGCGCCAGACATCGCCGAGCAAATTCACCATTACCGCCGCCGAGTGTTGCCGCGTATCGCCGAGCGGCAAGCCGCATAGTACACGCACTTGTTGCTCGAATTGCGAAGTGAGGCACGCGTCGATGGTGTAATGCCCGCTGTTGTGCGGGCGCGGCGCGATTTCGTTGATTAACAACGAGTCGTCAGCCGAGACAAAAAATTCAACCGCTAACACGCCAACATAATCCAACTCTTTGGCAAGTCGCATGGCCGCCTCGGTGGCTTGTTTTTTTATGGCATCGCTGACGCGAGCAGGGACGATACTGATATCGAGAATGCCGTCCGCATGCTGATTTTCAGAAACGGGGAAAGTAGCCACTTCGCCGTCGGCTCCGCGCGCCAACACAACCGACACTTCACATTGCAGCGGCAGAAATTTTTCTAACACACAGGGAATATGATTCCACTGTTGATGCACTTCGCCTAGTTGTTCAAGCGTATCGATGCGCGCTTGGCCTTTACCATCGTAGCCCATACGACTGGTTTTGAGCAATGCAGGAAAGTTTATATTATT
>JBEEJL010000231.1:0-5041 GCA_041169175.1 Pseudomonadota bacterium
CTTGCGATAGCTGTCGGTGTTGGTGCGCTTGAGGTAGTCGAGCATGCTACGACGCTGACTGACCAAGCGAAGCAAACCGCGACGTGAGTGATGATCTTTCACATGCGCTTTGAAATGTTCGGTGAGTTCGTTGATGCGCGAAGTCATCAAGGCAACCTGCACTTCGGGCGAGCCCGTGTCGGCGACTGCGCGCTGGTATTGTTTTACCACTTCCGCTTTTTGCACGGCGTTCATAGTCATAGTGCTTCTCCAAAATATGCTTCAAATCCCAAGCCCAGTATTTTACCCTTTTATCGGGGGTTTGCTCAAGCGGCTTGAGGGTTTTTTATTCAGCGACCGCTGACATCATGCGCTCGGCGACGATATTACCGTCAATATCCGACACTGCCAAACCGTAAAAATGCCCTGCCTCATCATAAATCTTTGTTTTTATTGAACTTTTATTTATCTGTTCCCAAGCAGCCACATTGCGCACCCATTTGCCCTGGCCTAGTAATCGCGCTTCGCTTTTGGGCAAAACCACGGCGGGCAAATCCTGCACCAAGGAATCGGCGGGTAATAGCAAGCTATCGCGTTGTGCTTCGCTCATGGTTTGCAAGAATTCGAAGGTATGTGCATCGCTCAAGTTGAAGCCGCCGGTTCCGCTTCGGCGTAATGCAGAGACATAGCCGCCGCAACCCAAGGCCGCGCCGATGTCCTGCGCCAACACTCTTATATACGTACCTTTGCTGCATACCACGCGGATGTACAACTCGTCGTCGCTGCGCCCGAGCAAAGTCAATTCATAAATCGTGAGATGGCGCGGCTGACGTTCAATTTCGATGCCTTGTCGCGCCATTTCGTATAACGGTCGGCCTTTATGTTTCAACGCAGAATACATCGGTGGGATTTGCACAATCTCGCCGCGAAATTTTTGTAGCACGTTTTCAATGTCGTTCGCGTCGCCGCGAAATGGTTGTTGCGCGATGACTTCACCGTCTGCATCGCCGGTGTTCGAGGTATAACCGAGACGAACGCTCGCGTCGTAGGCTTTGGTGGCGTTGAGCATATACCCAGCAAATTTAGTCGCTTCACCAAAACAAATCGGCAGCAGGCCAGTGGCGAATGGATCGAGCGTGCCGGTGTGTCCGGCTTTCTGCGCCTGATAGAGAATTTTGGTTTTGATCAGCGCGCTGTTAGACGACAAGCCGAAGGCTTTGTCGAGCAGCAACACGCCGCACAAATTACGTCGCGGCGTCTTAACCACGGATGAAATGCCGGACCAACAAATAGACTGCAGTGAAAAATAAAATCGGGTCAAGCAAGTAATCCCACAAGTTGCGCGATGCGCCGATTTGTAGTGCGAACGCTAACAGCGCAAATGCCAATGCCCAAGAAACTATCGGCGCACTAGCCCACAACGCGAGCGCTAATATTACTGCTACCAAGGCGAGCCAGCGCGCCTGATAGCCCCACGCATATAGGTCAATGCGCATAAACCCAAGTGCCGACGCGTACAACAACAATCCGGTAAATGCTACGCCAGCAAATAACCAAACTGGCATGGCTGATGGGGGAAAGCCGTGAACAAAATGGGTGAGGCCAATAAACAATAGAAAAGTGAACGCAGCAGAAAGCTGACTCAACATGCCGAGAGTGAAATAGGCAATGACCAACGACGGCAGCGCGAGCAACACCAAGCAAAGAATTTTCTGCGTGGGCGATTGCGCAAACCAGGCTGGTGTAACTGATGCGAACAATGCGCGCAATACGAAGGTCCACAACATCACATGGCCCGCATAAGCGTAAATCAGTTTCAGCATATTCATGGATGCGGCTCTTTACTATTATGCGTCAGCATATAGCGCGCAGTCTCATGAATATTTTTTGTAAGCATTTGTTTTAATTGAATTTTTTTATCATCTTTTATAGTGTCGCGCAACGGGTTTTCTGCACGCAAATCATACAACTTCGCATTGCTGCCATTCGCACTCATGGTGAAATACGTGTCTTTATCGACGATGCCGATCTCCGGCCCGTCGCTGTGATAAATAATAAAACTATTCCGCTTGTCGTCAAAACGCGGATCGAGTAAATCACGGCCCATACTTTTGTTGATATAAGGAAAGTTGAGCAGGCTCGCGACGGTTGGCATCACGTCAACTTGTTGCGCGGGCATATCGTAGCGCCCGGGCTGAATTAATTTCGGCGCATAAATCAGCATGGGCGTATGCCCGGTAGTCAAGCGCAAATCGCTCCACGCGCGCGGCATGTGCGCGCCCGCGTTGCCGGTGATGCCGTGGTCGCCGAGAAAAACGAATACCGTATTGTCGAAATATTTTTCTTGTTTTGCCGCGGCTATAAATTTACCGATGGAATAATCCAGATAGCGAAACGCATTAAATTCATCGTCGGCAAAAAACCCATTCGCTTTCAATTCCGCCTCGGGAAAATGTTTTAGCTCAAAATCCGTATCCTGTTTCGGAATGGTATAAGGCCGATGATTGCCCGCAGTTTGGATCATGGCGAAAAACGGTTTATTTTTTTCACGGAAAATTTTATTTGCTTCAAGCAGCAAGTCTTTGTCCGACACACCCCATACGTCGTTCGCCGGTGACGTGTAATTTTCCTGCTCGTAAATCGTCAGGTCTTCCATATTATTTTTCAATACGCCGCGTATATTCGCCCACGTCGTGCTCGCACCGATGAAATACATTTTGTCGTAACCCTTAAACGCGTTAACGATTAAATGCTGATTCACTGCCAACGGATTACGGCTGGTAGTGTCGCTCACTGCGACATCGGGCAGGCTGGTGAGCGTGGCAAACACGCCGCGTGCCGTGCCTGCGTGCGCAGTAAAAAAATGCGTAAATAATTTTCCTTGCTCTGCCAGCGCGGCGAAATGCGGTGTCGGCTTGAGTGGATTATTGAACACGCTGGTTTTGTAACCGGAAAAAGATTCCAGCAACACCAACACCACATTCGGCTGCCCCAGTATCGCATTCGGTTTGGGTAATACTACACGGCGAAAATCCAATTTGGCGGCATCAGGTTTGGTGACACCCAAATATTCTGCCATTTGCGCATAGGCTTCGCGCACGGCTTTTTCGTCAAACTCGGCTTGCTTGAACATCAGCGTGTCGAAAAAATTCAGCACCGGATTCAAAGCGATGGCGGCAGCAAATGGATTGCCCGATGAAAACGCATCGCTCCAGCGCAACGGGTATTGCGAAAATTTTCCGTGGATGCCGAACAGCATTATCAAGCCCGCACTAAAACCAGCCAAAGCTTTTTTCCACCATTGCATGTGCGGCCACCGAGGCAACGCCGCGCAAATCCGCCACAGCTTAACTTGTAACCAGCCCATCAAAATAACAAATGCCAGCCAAGCCAGGACGACCGGCATCACAGAATAGGTTTGCAGCAACATGCCTAAAGCGGTATCGGCGTCGCGCAGAAAATTCAGGATGCTCGCATTCAACCTGAGTTGCAGATAAGCAAAATGGCCGAAATCGAAAATGATAAATAAACTGAGCAGCGCCCACACCAGCGCAGAGTAAGCCAGCCACCAGCGCGGGCGCGCGAAGGCATGCGCGCGCGCGCCGACGAACGGCAGCGCGACTATTAAAAGCAAAGGCGCGACGCTGAGCAAGGCCAAGCGCAAATCAAAACGCAGGCCCATCAACAAAGATTGATTCAGCGTGGTGGAATCAAGCAAAGGGCTGCCGTCGCGAAAGGCCAGCCAGAATGCCAGGCGCGCGAGCGTCATGATGAACATCATGAACGCGCCGGACAGCAGCGCGTACACCAACAATGGCGGCAAGCCGACTTGACGCAAAAATCCGGCGATGGTTTGAACGGGATGGCGCACTATTTATTCTGCTGCGCCAGCCACGCCATATTGAAGCGCGCGTGTTTGATGAATTGGCGGTGATACGAATAAGTCAGGTCGATTTCGTCGCCGTGCGCCGATAGAGCGGGATACGAAAACTCGCCTTCATTACTGCTCTCGATTTCGGCAACAGTGCGCCAAACAGAACCATTTTCACTCAACGCGAGCGCGAGGCGCTTGCGGTTTTCCGTCGAAGGATTGTAGGCCATGAGTAATTGTTGATTCGGCAATTTCACTACGGCGATTCCTGCATCGGGATTCGGCAACGATGTGCTGTGCAAGCCTGCATCCCAATCTTTTTTATAAGACGCCGCGAGAATTTGTTTTTGCTCGTTGGTAGGACGGAAGTAGGCTTGTAATTGCGACTCTGCTTGCGTCACGAAAGCGGGCTGAATCAAACCATTGCCAAACGGAATACGCTGTTTATGCAAAAAATTTCCCGTACTATCCAACACCAAATACTCCGGGAATTTATTCATGAATTCGTGATGCGCGGGCAATAACCAACCGGCTCTGCCGTCATCCAGTTTCACGGCTAATGGTGGATTGCGTAATTGCGTGCTGATGTTAAGAAACGGATTAGTCACCCACAATTCCGGCGCGGACCAGGTTACGCCTTTGTCGCTGGAAACGCTGTGTGCAACGCGACTACCTCCCCAACCACCGAGCGCCACGGTAACAAACAACAAATGAATTTTCCCGTCATTTGCCGTGAATAAAACCGGGTTACCAATTTTTTTTGTGTAATGGCCGAAGGCTTTTGCGTTGCTTGCGACGCTTTGAATCGCTCGCGGGGCGCCCCATGTTTCCTTGTCTTGTATCGCCAACATCAACTGTACATCGCTTGCGCCTTCGCGCGAACCGGCAAACCAAATCATCATGCGCGTGCCGTCTGCCAGCGCCAGAATAGAACTGGCGTGGTTTGATACTTCAGTTGTAGAAAGCTTAGTAGAGGAATAGTTTGCGACGGGATTTTGTGTGGCAGATTTTATAACCGACGTTTCGATTTGCCACGACGCAGGTATCGGTCGCAGGAAAATAATGATCACACTGACGCTCAATATGATAAGTAAAAATATCAATTGAATCATATAGTTACAATGCTTTATTGGTCGCCGGTTTTGGGCCCGGCGTTAGCTTTATCAATCAAATTCGACAGCAGTACGCCGC
>JBEEJL010000232.1:0-2916 GCA_041169175.1 Pseudomonadota bacterium
ATGACTTTATGCCATAGCGGTGCGCCGAGCTGCGGAAACGTTTGCGCGATTTCAGCAATGACTTGTTCTGCCAACACATCGCCAGCCCATTCGCGATGTGTGCCCGATGCGCTGATGACGGCGGCGAGCAAACCTTTATGTCCCGATAATTTTTCGCGATCGAATATCCATTGCACCACGCCGCCGCTAAATCCGGTCATTGCGTGATCAATTTTAAGTATTTGATTATATTGAATATATACGGTGACGATGGGTTCGTATTCGAGCGCTTCAATTTGGCGCAACGTCGGTTGTAAGTCAACAATCGTTTCAATCAAATAGGCGAGTTGATGCGGCCCTGCGGCACAAATAATATGCGTGAAATTTTGTTCATCTTCACGTGTGACAACGGAAAAGCCGGACGCAAGCGATTTTATTTCTGCCACAGAAATACCTGCGCGTATCTCGCCGCCGTGTTGCGCGACATAATCCAGCACCGGTTGCGGAAAAATTGCGCCGAGATTTTTTTGCGGAATCAGCATATCGCTGTCGCCTTTGCCGCCGAATAATCCGTCGCGCAATACGTTGAGAAATATTTGTGCTGAGGCCAACTTGATCGGCGTGTTCAGCGCAGACACACACAGCGGCTCCCACAAGCAGTCACGTAATTTCCCGGTTTGCTCGTGCTCATCTAACAGCCCTGCGACCGTCATATCTTGTTTTAATTTGAAGCCGCGTAGTTTCATGGCGGTCATAAAACGCATAACAGAAAACTTTTGCTTCGGTGTCATGCCTTTGGCTTTAATAAATGCGCCGAGCAAATCCAGCGGTGCAGGCAATTTCGCCGCCAGTCCGTTGCTCTGAATTAAAAAGCCGGGATGAAAAAACCATTCTAACGGCAAGCGCAATAGCGCATCTTCAGCCACGCCGCATAATTTCATCAGGCGTAAACATTCGCTATAAGCGCCGAGCAAAATATGCTGGCCGTTGTCGAGATCGAGATCGTTGTAGTGGATTTTGCGCGCTCGCCCGCCAGCTTCGCGCGCGGCTTCATAGACTGTCACCGGGATATTTTTTGCTGTGAGTTCTGCTGCCGCCGCGAGGCCAGCCCAACCGCCACCAATAATCGCTACGCGCATTTAACTCTTCACCCAGGTTTTCCACGCCAGCCACAATTTGCGCATTGGCGTAAGCGCGATGCGTTGATGTAAAACTTGAAATTGCTTTTGCGCAATCTCGTTGAGCAAGGTGCGATAAATCGACGCCATGATTAACCCGGCACGTTGGCTTTTACGATCTGCCGCGGGCAGGGCGGCGAAAGCAGAGTCGTAAAATTTCTGCGCGCGTGTAGTTTGAAATTGCATTAACTGGCTGAAGTTATCGGAATATTTGGCGTGGAGAATATCGCTGCTTTGCAAATTAAATTGCGCCAGTTCGTCTTGCGGCAAATACACGCGATCGCGCCGAGCGTCTTCGCCTACGTCACGGATAATATTGGTGAGTTGAAACGCCATGCCGAGATCGTGCGCGTAGTCCAAAGTTTTTTTATCGGTGTAACCGAAAATCATCGCCGACACTTGCCCGACGACTGATGCGACCAGATAACAATAACGCTGCAGCGATTTAAAATCGGCGTAGCGATGATGGGTCAAATCCATTTCCATGCCGTCGATAATGTCGTGCAGTTTTTCTTGTGGAATATTGAATCGCGTGACGACTGATTGCAAAGCTTTGCCGACCGGATGCTGCGGATGGCCTTGATAAATATTCACGACTTCGGTGCGCCACCAGGCGAGCTTGGTGCGGGCGACGCCAATGTCTTGCGTTTCATCGACCACGTCATCGACCTCGCGGCAAAACGCATAAAATGCCGTGATGGCGCGGCGTTTTTCGGGCGGCAAAAACAGGAAGCTGTAATAAAAGCTGGAGCCGCTGGCAGCGGCTTTTTGTTGGCAATATTCGTCAGGAGTCATGATGAGAGTAATTTATTTTAAGTATTATAGCGCGCGCCATACCATCACTGCCCAATCCTTGCGTTGAAGTTTTGGCCGATGCGTAAACATGTTGCCTTGCTGCTGTTCCAATAATTCCAAAATGCGCAGGCCGCCTTGGATAATCATGCGCATTTCCAGTCCAATGCGTCCTCTGAGCGTTCTGCCTAAAGGCTCGCCGGAGAGGATTAAATTTCGCGCGCGGCGGATTTGAAACAGCATCAGCTCGCTGAACTTTTGGTCGAAGATTTTTTCGCCAATCTGTTTTTCTTTCACGCCGAAGCGTTGCATATCATTTTGCGGAAGGTAAATTCGCGGCTTTACATAATCTATCTCGACGTCTTGCCAAAAATTAATTAATTGTAACGCGCTGCAAATCGCGTCGGAGTGCAATAAATTTTCCGGCGTGGCTTGTCGGTATAGATGCAACATTAAAGTACCGACTGGGTTGGCCGAGCGACGGCAATATTCCATCAATTCATCAAAATTGGCGTAGCGTTTCTGTACGACATCCTGACTGAACGCATCGAGTAAATCGTAAAATGGTTGCAGAGGTAGTGAGTGTTGGCGGATAACTTCTGCTAATGCACTAAACAAGCTCGATGACGTCGTTTCGCCCGCTTCGATTTTTCTTAATTCAAGGCGATATTGTTCCAAATTGGCGAGGCGAACCGCATCCAGCACATCTCCCTCATCGGCAAAATCATCCGCACTGCGGGCAAAAGCGTAAATGATTTGCACCGGACGGCGCAGCTTGCGCGGCATCAAGATCGAGGCAACGGGGAAGTTTTCGTAATGACCGGACTCAAACGAGTCGTTGGTCGGAGTTGCAATTGAATTCACAAGTATGTGAAAAGCCTAGTATTTTTAGGGATATTACGCAATTGTCATAGCAGATTCGGCTGACAGATGAAGCCTAATAATATACACTAGCGACATGGGCGAG
>JBEEJL010000233.1:0-8477 GCA_041169175.1 Pseudomonadota bacterium
AAATCGTCGAGCAGTTTATTCGTCACCGCTTCGTGAAACGCGCCTTCATTGCGATAGCTCCACATATACAATTTCAAGCTCTTTAATTCGACGCATAATTTGTCCGGCACATAATCGAGATAAATCACGGCAAAATCCGGCTGCCCGGTTTTCGGACAAAGACAAGTGAATTCAGGGATTTCCATATGAATATGGAAGTCACGCTGGGGGGCAGGGTTGACAAAAGTCTCGAGTTGCTTCGTGGGCTTGGAAGTCATTTCTTGGCGGCTCATTCAATTCGGGTAAAATGCGTATCTTACCGGAATCATTCAACACTGTTCGCCCTACATGGGTTGAACGCTAATAAGGCAATACAACGTGCGTCTTAATCAAATCAAACTTGCCGGTTTCAAATCTTTTGTCGATGCCACTACGATTTCCGTGCCGGGCCAATTGGTCGGCGTGGTCGGTCCTAATGGATGCGGCAAATCCAATGTCATCGATGCCGTGCGCTGGGTGCTGGGTGAATCGTCGGCTAAACACTTGCGTGGCGAAACTATGCAAGACGTTATTTTTAACGGTTCGTCGGAACGCAAACCAGTCGGGCGCGCATCGGTCGAATTGGTGTTCGACAATAGCCTGGGTCGTGCCGGTGGGCAATGGCAGCAATACGCGGAAATTTCCGTCAAGCGCGTGCTCACGCGCGACGGCACCTCGTCGTATCACGTCAACAATCAACATGTGCGTCGTCGGGACGTGCAGGATATTTTTCTCGGCACCGGTTTAGGCCCGCGCGCTTACGCGATTATCGAGCAGGGCATGATTTCGCGCGTGATCGAATCCAAACCGGAAGAGTTGCGTGTGTTTCTCGAAGAAGCGGCGGGCGTGTCGAAATATAAAGAGCGGCGCAAAGAAACCGAAAACCGTTTGCAAGATACACGCGACAACCTCGCGCGCGTGCAGGATATTGTTAATGAATTAACCAATCAAATCAATAAGTTAGAAGGACAAGCGCAAGTCGCCGAGCAATACAAGGCATTGCAGACCGAGCTTTCCACTTCGCAAAATTTATTGGCCTTCGCCAAAAAACGCGATGCCGATAATAATCGTGATCGCTTTGGTCGCGACATCGAAAAACTCACCACGCAACTCGAATCGCAAACAGCGAATCTGCGCGAATGGGAAACCAAACTCGAAACTGCGCGACAGGAACATTACGCAGCGGGCGATAAACTGCACGCGGTGCAAGGCGATCTTTACACCGCCAACGCGGAAGTGGCGCGCGTCGAACAAGATTTGCAGCATCTCACCGACACGCGTCGCCGCGTGGAAAATCAATTAGCCACCATCGTGCGCCAAATCGCCGACATCGGCTTGCAAAAAGAAACCGCGTCGATTGAATCAAGCCAATGGCAAGGCAAACTCGGCAGCGCGATAGAACTCGCCGCGTCGAAACTATCCGAAGTCGAAACGGTAAAACAAAAATTGCCTGAACACGAAAGTCATTATCAACAGTTCGCCGAAAAAGTAGCGGCGGCGCAAAAAGAGTTATCCCAAGCCGAGCAAGAACAAAGCGTCGCCGAGACGAGTGAAACGCACGCGATGAAACTCGTATCGCAACTGGAGCAACGCGCAGACAAATTAAGTCAGGAACTTGAAGGTCTGGTCGCGCCAGATCTGGAAGCGTTGGCGACACACAAACAAACGCTGGCAGAGTTGGAAAGCAAACTTACGCAAGAACGTGAAGTGCTGGCCGAGTTGGAAAAAACCGTTCCTGGTTTGGAGCAACAAAAACGCAGCGGCACCACTCAATTGCAAGAAATGCTCGCGCTATTGGCGCGTGAAGAAGCGCAATTGCACACCTTGCAAGCACAACAAAGCAAACTCGACAACAACCAGAAATTGCAAGACTGGCTCGCGCGTCATCAACTAGGCTCCAATGCGCGCTTGTGGCAACAAGTCAGCATTGAAAAAGGTTGGGAAGATGCGCTCGAAGGCGCGCTCGGCACGCGTCTTAACGCGATTCGCATTGCCGGCATGGAGCGCGCCTCCGCATTGCTGCATGAACCGCCGCCGGGTAACGTCGCGCTATTTGTTGATGGCGACAGTAACGCAGCGTCGCCTGACCACGCAGGCTTGAAACCGCTGATGGGCATGGTCAAGCTGCAAAATAATGGCGCACGCGGATTTTTGCAGGAAGTATTGGCGCAGGTCTATATAGTCGAAGATCGTTTGCAAGGCATCGCGCTTGCGCGCAACTTGCCAGCAGGCGCATTGCTAGTGAGCCGCGAAGGCCATGTGTTCAGCCGTCATGGCGTGATCTTCCACGGCCCGCAATCGGAACTGCACGGCGTGTTAGCGCGTCAACGTGATATTGACGTGTTAAAAACCACCGTGCCAACGCATTTAGCCAACGTGACCGCGTTAAAAACCTCGCAGACAAAAGTAGAAGAGCAATTACAACAATCGCAACAACGCATGCAAACTTTGCGTAATAGCGTGGCGACCATGCAAGCGAAAAGCCACTCGACGCAAATGGAAAGTTTGAAACTGTCGCAAGCGGCAGATCAAGTCACGTCGCGTCGCGCGCAAATCGACACGGAGTTTGCCGAGATTAAGAAGCAGCAAGACGCAGAAGAAATTGTCTTGAAAGAAGCGCAAGAAAAACTTGCCAGCGGCGCCAATCGCATAGGCGATCTGCAGGATAAATTCGATAATATTCAAAGAGATAGAAAAGCAGCGGAAACCACTTTGAATCAACATCGCGATAGCCTTCAGCAAGCCGAACGCGCAGCGCAGGAAGCGAAATTTTTTGAATCGACTTGCCGCGATAAAATTCAAGCGTTCGAACATTTAGCTTCCACTGTCGTCACGCGCCTTGCCGATTTAAATACGCATCAAACGAGTCTGGCGTCAGAACTCAGCGGCGTGCATGAAGCACCGTTGTCGCAGCAATTACAATCCGCGTTGAATAAACGCAACGAATGCGAAAAGGCACTCGGTGCAGTGCGTCTGGAGCAAGAAGGATTGACGCAAAAATTACGCGAAGCAGAAGAGCAGCGCGTAGTCGCTGAGCAAGCACACGAGCCTCTGCGTGAAAAAATTACCGACATCCGCATGAAAGAGCAGGAAGCACGCTTAACCGCAGAACAATTCCTGTTACAACTTACCGAAAATAATGCCAATCTGGAAGAGTTGGCCGCGCTGCTGGAAAAGAAAAAAACCAGCGCGCTGCAAGGTGAAATCAATAAACTGCAAGAAGACATTACCGCCCTTGGCGCGGTGAATCTGGCGGCGTTGGCCGAGCTGGAAGAATCGCGTACTCGCAAGGCCTTCCTCGATGCGCAAACGGCCGATTTGAATGAAGCAGTGGCAACACTGGAAGACGCGATAAAGCGCATTGATGGCGAAACGCGTGCCTTGCTTCAATCCACGTTTGATCAGGTGAACAAAAATTTCAGCGAAATGTTCCCGACTTTGTTTGGCGGCGGCAACGCTCGCCTGCAACTCACCGGCGAAGAAATCCTCGACGCTGGTTTGCAAGTGTTGGCGCAACCACCGGGCAAAAAGCCCAGCTCAATTCACCTTTTATCCGGCGGTGAAAAAGCGCTGACTGCCGTGTCGCTGGTGTTCGCGCTTTTCCGTCTCAACCCTGCGCCGTTCTGTTTGCTCGACGAGGTGGATGCACCTCTCGATGACGCCAATACTGAACGCTTTTGCGAGTTAGTGAAAAAAATGTCCGACCAAACCCAATTCCTTTATATCAGCCATAATAAAATCACCATGGAAATGGCCAATCAACTAGTAGGTATCACTATGCAGGAACGCGGTGTGTCGCGCGTAGTAGCGGTAGATATGGATGAGGCATTGAAAATGCGAGAGGAGGTCGCAGCATGACGGATTTTCAAATTGGTCTAATGATAGCCGGCGCAGCCGTGATAGCCGCCGTGTTGGGCTATAACTATGTGCAAGAAAGTCGCGCGCGTAAACATGCGGAAAAAAGTTTCACTGGCAGCCACGGCGATGCGCTGCTGGATACAAACGCGCTGCTCAACGCGCGCCCGGCAGGTATGGAGCAACGCATCGAACCCTCATTTAATGAATCATCCTTCGACGACACCTCGATGGACGACAGTGAAGGCGAGTCGGTGCATAAACCACGTTATGATTTTTCGCCCGAGTCGCTTGCAGTGCGCGCGGCGGCCTCTGTGCCCGTGACCACTGGCCCGATAGCAACGGCAGTGGAACCGGCGCATGCTGAATTAACCCATGCGCCATTGGGCAAAGCGCCAGTAGCTGTAGTGCATCCGGCCGGCTTGAATATCGACGACAAAATAGATTTGGTCGGCGTGATCATGGCGAATGATCCTGTAGCGCCGCGAATTTTGATGGATGCCATTGCCAAGAGCCGTAGCTTTGGTAAACCAGTGCATTGGGAAGGCTTGCAAAACGGCTCGTGGGGCGCGCTGCAAACCGACGTGCCGCGTTACAAAGAAATCAAAGCAGGACTGCAATTGGTCGATCGCAAAGGCGCGATTGATGACATATTCATTGGTCAGTTTATCAAGCTGTCGCAAGAATTTGCCGCCAGCGCCAACGGTGTATGCCAGATTGAAGCGCAAGACATTGCCAACCGGCGCGCGCAGGAAACCGATCAATTCGCCGCGTCAGTTGATGTGGAAATCGGCGTCAATGTTGTGTCGCGCAGCGGCGTCGCGTTTCAAGGCACTAAAGTGCGCGCGTTATGCGAAGCAGCCGGTTTGCGGCTGGATCCAGACAGCGGTGTGTTCCTCAGCACCAACGAACGCGGTGAAGCGCAATTTGTTTTGGCCAATCTGGAGCCGCGCGCCTTCACGCCGGATCAGATCAAGAATCTCACAACGCAAGGTTTGACTATTTTGCTCGACGTGCCGCGCGTGGCCGATAGCACCAAAGTATTTCAGCACATGATGCAATTAGCGCGCACGCTGGCGGAGGGTCTCGGCGGCGAAGTGGTGGATGATGCGCGCAAGCCGTTAACCAACACCGGTGCCGAAGCAATCCGCATGCAACTGGCGGAAATTTCGCGCCGCATGGCCGAACGCCATATTCCGGCTGGCAGTCGTCTGGCCCAACGTCTGTTCTCCTGATACGGCGGTATGGCGGTGTCTCCCACCATCCGCGATCAAGCGGCGGCGCTACGCGCCGCTATTGAGCAAGCTAATTATCTTTATTACGTTCTTGATCAACCTTCGATCAATGATTCTGAATACGATGGTTTATTCCGCCAACTTCAAGCGTTAGAAGCGCAACATCCGGAATTGATTTCTGCCGATTCGCCCACGCAACGCGTCGGTGCTGCGCCGTTGAAAGCCTTCGGCAGCGTCACGCATCTGGTTCCCATGTTGTCCCTCGATAATGCTTTTGCCGAAGCAGATATCATCGCCTTCGACAAGCGCGTGCGCGAAGGTCTCGATGCGGGCGAAATTGAATATGCCTGCGAACCCAAATTCGACGGACTCGCCATTAGTCTGCATTACGAAAAAGCTTTGCTCACCCTCGGCGCGACTAGAGGTGACGGCTTTTCCGGCGAAGATGTTACGGCCAATCTGAAAACTATCCGCGCGATTCCGCTCAAGCTCACTGGCGAAAAAATCCCGGCTCTTATCGAAGTGCGTGGCGAAGTCCTGATGCTGAAAAAAGATTTTCTCGCCATGAATAAGCGACAAGAAGAATTAGGTGAAAAAATATTCGTCAATCCGCGCAACGCAGCGGCGGGCAGTTTGCGTCAACTTGATCCGCGCTTGACGGCGACCAGGCCGCTGACTTTTTTTGCCTACGGTATAGGCGCGACGGACAATTTCGCTGCGCCATTAACGCACAGCGCGTTAATGAATGAACTGGAAACCATGCGCTTTCCGGTCGCGCGCGAACGCAAAGTCGTGAGCGGCGTGCAAGGCATGCTCGACTACTATCGTGATCTGGGCGAGAAGCGCGAATCCTTGCCTTACGACATTGACGGTGTGGTATATAAAGTCAACGCCGTGCGTCAGCAGGAAAGCTTGGGTTTTAAATCGCGCTCGCCGCGTTTCGCTATTGCGCATAAATATCCTGCTGAAGAAGCGGAAACTATCGTCGAAGACATCGATGTGCAAGTCGGTCGCACTGGTTCGCTCACGCCGGTCGCGCGCTTGAAGCCGGTGTTTGTTGGCGGCGTGACGGTGACCAACGTCACGCTGCACAACGAAGATCAGGTGCGCAGTAAAGATGTGCGCATTGGCGATAGCGTGATCGTGCGTCGCGCCGGTGACGTGATTCCTGAAATTGCCCGCATTATTCCGGCTAAACGTCCCGCCAGTGCGCGCGAATTTGTCATGCCCGCACTATGTCCGGTATGTGGCTCTAAAGTGATTCGCTTGGAAGACGAAGCCGCCAGTCGTTGCAGCGGCGGTTTGTTTTGCCCGGCGCAACGCAAACAAGCGATTCTGCATTTCGCCGCGCGCCGCGCAATGGATGTTGAAGGACTAGGCGATAAACTGGTTGAACAATTAGTCGATAGCGGTATTGTGAATACTCCAGCCGACCTGTATAAATTGGGCGTGGCGGCTTTGGCGAACTTACCGCGTATGGCGGAAAAATCGGCCAATAATATTGTTGCCGCGATTGAAAAAAGCCGACATACGACATTGGCGCGATTCATTTATGCTGTAGGTATTCGTAATGTCGGCGAAGCCACGGCGAAAGATTTGGCGCGATATTTTGGTAATCTGGATCGCCTGATGCAAGCCGATGTTGATACGCTGCTGCAAGTGAGTGATGTGGGTCCGATCGTCGCTGAATCGATTGTGCGATTTTTCGCCGAGCCGCACAATGTCGAAGTTGTGCAACAATTGCGCGCAAGTGGTGTGACATGGCAAGACGGCGATAGCGCGCAAGCGGCGACAGGCGAATTGGCTGGCAAGACGTTTGTGTTGACCGGCACCTTGCCGACATTATCGCGCGACACGGCAAAAGAATTGATCGAAGCGCGCGGCGGAAAAGTCTCTGGCAGCGTATCGAAAAAAACCGATTACGTGGTTGCAGGCGAAGAAGCGGGAAGCAAACTAGACAAAGCGCAGGCGCTGGGCGTGAAAATTCTCAGCCAAGATGAATTTATGCAACTTATTGATTATATTAAGTAATTCGGAGTTCTGTCGTGACAACAAAAATCACTAAAGCCGTATTTCCCGTTGCTGGTTTAGGCACCCGTTTTTTACCCGCGACCAAAGCCAGCCCAAAAGAAATGTTGCCCATCGTCGATAAACCGTTGATCCAATACGCGGTGGAAGAAGCCATCGCAGCCGGTATCACCGACATGATTTTCATTACCGGTCGCGGCAAGCGTCCGATCGAAGACCACTTCGACAAAGCTTACGAACTCGAAGCTGAGTTGCAAGCGGCAGGCAAATTAAAGTTACTCAAAGAAGTGCGCAATATGATTCCGGCGCATATCAACTGTGTTTATATTCGCCAAGCGCAAGCCTTGGGCCTGGGTCATGCGGTGTTGTGCGCGAAGCCACTGGTGGGTAACGAACCGTTCGCCGTGATTCTTGCTGATGATTTGCTCGACGGCGAGCCGCCGATCATGAAGCAAATGGTGGAGATGTTCAACCAACATCACAGCTCGATATTGGCAGTACAAAATGTGACGCGCGAAGAAACCAGTAGCTACGGTATTGTCGATAGCAAACCTATGGATAAACTATTGCACAAAGTCAGCGGTATGGTAGAAAAACCTAAACCGGCAGATGCGCCATCGACACTCGCTGTGGTCGGTCGCTACATTCTCAAGCCGCGCATTTTCCATTATCTGGAAAAAATTGGCGCAGGCAGCGGCGGCGAAATTCAACTCACTGACGGTATCGCCGCGTTGTTGCACGAGGAGCGCGTGCTGGCCTATGAATTTCAGGGCAAGCGTTACGATTGCGGCAGCAAGCTAGGCTATCTGGAGGCGACCTTGGCTTATGCTCTGAAGCACGCGGAAGTGGGCAAAGATTTTGCGCGTATGCTGAAAACTTTTCAGAAATGATGCGCAGAAACTTTCACCACAGAGACACAGAGGCACAGAGAAAAGCAAAAAGGCTAATGCATTATTTTCCAGGTAGCTCTTTAACCATCAAATCCTATGTCTATCATTTATGACACCAGAAAAAGCTAACGCGCTTCTTGCCGACGCAGATGAAATTATTTCCGCCGTCGAAGTGAATCTCGCCGTGCGGCGTATGGCGGCAGAAATTCGCGTGGCGCTGAAAGATAAGCATCCGTTGTTGTTATCGGTGATGGGCGGCGCAGTGGTGATTACCGGGCAACTTTTGCCGCTGCTACATTTTCCGCTCGAGTTCGATACTATTCATGCCACACGTTACGGAGCGGCTACAACAGGTGGTGAGTTAACCTGGAAACTCAAGCCGAGAGAAAACGTCGCCGGCCGCACGGTATTGATTGTTGATGACATTCTTGATGCTGGAGAAACTTTAGCG
>JBEEJL010000234.1:0-4770 GCA_041169175.1 Pseudomonadota bacterium
CGCCGCCAGCGCGACCGACACCGAAAATTTCACCGAAGATGTCACCGAATGCATCAGCGAAGCCGCCTGCGCCCGCGCCGCCCATACCGGCTTGTGGATCGACACCTGCGTGCCCGTAGTTGTCATACGCGCTGCGTTTTTCTGGCTCTGACAATATCTCGTAGGCTTCTTTTGCTTCTTTGAATTGCGCTTCGGCTTTGGGGTTGTCCGGGTTGCGGTCGGGATGAAACTTCATCGCCATTTTGCGATACGCTTTTTTTATTTCTTCGTCCGAAGCATCGCGGTTAACACCAAGCGCTTCGTAGTAATCTTTTTTTGCCATGAAAATAATGTCCGTTAATAATTATTCAATAAATTGTTCAGCGCGTTTGTCGGGCAGGAAATACATAATGGCTGGCAGCACCAGCAGTGCCAGCGCCAGCGGCACCCAAAACCAGGCGGCAATGATGGCAGCCAGATAAATAGACAGGCTAATCATATTTTTGCGATGCGTGTGCTCGCGTAAATCTTGCGCTATGTTGCCGTGACTGTGTTCAATCGCGCGGCGTAAAAAAAGGAACGATAGCGCAGCGGCAAATGCTACGCCGCTGTAAATCGAAACCGATAACGGCGTGAAATGATTTTCACCCATATAGCCGGTAACGAAGGGCATCAGCGACATGCAGAATAACAACAAATTATTCAGCCACAACACTTTTGCATTCACACGTTTTAGCATATGCAAAAGATGATGGTGATTGACCCAGTAAATTGCCACGATCAAAAAACTTAACGCGTAGCTGACGAACACCGGCCACAGTTTCAGCAACGCATCGACCGAAGCATCGTGCGGCACTTTCATTTCCAACACCATGATGGTGATGATGATGGCAATCACGCCGTCACTGAACGCTTCTAACCTATTCGTTCCCATACATCACCGTTGTTAATCTGTTATAAAAACAAACAAGCGCAGAGTTGCCTATGCGCTTGTAAGTATTTGATTTAATTAAACTATTTACGCTTTCTTCTCTTTAGGCTCTTTCACTTCTTCAAACTCGGCATCGACCACGTTGTCATCTTTTTTCGTGCCTGACCCCGCATCTTTTTCTGCGCCACTTGCATCAGCCGATTGTGTTTTCGCTTGTTCAGCGGCGTACATTTTTTCTGCCAACACATGTGAGGCTTCGGACAACGCAGTGACTTTAGATTCAATCGCATCTTTGTCGTCGGACTTCAACACTTCTTCTGCTTCTTTCATCGCGGACTCAATTTTGGCGATTTCTTCAGCAGAGAGTTTGTCGCTGTGGTCTTTCAACATTTTCTTGACTGAGTGCACCAGTTGCTCGCCGCTGTTGCGCGCGGTAACTAACTCCAATGCCTTTTTGTCTTCGTCTGCGTGTTCTTCCGCGTCGCGCACCATGCGTTTGATTTCATCTTCACTCAAGCCGGAGCTGGCCTTGATGGTGATTTTGTTTTCTTTGCCGGTGGCTTTGTCTTTCGCATTCACATGCAAAATGCCGTTTGCGTCGATATCGAAAGTCACTTCAATTTGCGGCATGCCGCGCGGTGCGGGTGGAATGTCGCTGAGATTAAATTGGCCGAGACTCTTGTTGCCGCTGGAAATATTACGCTCGCCCTGCAACACATGAATCGTCACCGCGTTCTGATTATCATCCGCTGTAGAAAACACTTGCGATGCCTTGGTCGGGATCGTGGTGTTTTTCTGGATCAGCTTGGTCATCACGCCGCCCATCGTCTCGATACCGAGTGACAACGGTGTCACGTCGAGCAACAGCACGTCTTTCACTTCGCCTTGCAACACGCCGCCCTGAATCGCTGCACCGACGGCGACCGCCTCATCCGGGTTCACGTCTTTGCGCGGCTCTTTGCCGAAAAATTCCTGTACCTTGGCTTGCACTTTCGGCATACGCGTTTGACCGCCGACCAAAATCACGTCGGTGATGTCCGAGCCTTTGACGCCCGCGTCTTTCATCGCGATACGGCAAGGTTCCATGGTGCGCTCGATCAATTCATCGACCAGGCTTTCCAGTTTGGCGCGCGAGAGTTTCACCGCCAAATGTTTCGGGCCGCTGGCGTCGGCGGTGATGTAAGGCAAGTTCACTTCGGTTTGTTGTGACGATGACAATTCAATTTTGGCTTTTTCTGCCGCTTCTTTCAGGCGTTGCAGCGCGAGCAAATCTTTGCGCAGGTCGATGCCTTGTTCTTTTTTGAATTCGTCAGCGAGGTAATCCATGATGCGCATGTCGAAGTCTTCGCCGCCGAGGAACGTGTCGCCGTTGGTCGAGAGCACTTCAAATTGGTGTTCGCCTTCAATCTCGGCGATTTCGATAATCGAAATATCGAACGTGCCGCCGCCCAAGTCATACACGGCAATTTTGCGGTCACCTTCTTTTTTGTCCATGCCGAACGCCAACGCCGCCGCAGTCGGCTCGTTGATAATGCGCTTCACATCAAGACCAGCGATGCGGCCCGCGTCTTTAGTCGCCTGGCGTTGTGAGTCGTTGAAATAAGCAGGAACCGTGATGACCGCTTCGGTCACTTCTTCGCCAAGATAATCTTCAGCGGTTTTTTTCATTTTTTGTAACACGGCAGCGGAGATTTCCGGCGGCGCCATTTTTTTATCGCGCACCGTCACCCATGCGTCGCCATTCGGCGCTTTCATGATGGTGTAGGGCACCATCTTGATGTCCTTCTGCACCATTTCTTCGTCGAACTTGCGGCCGATCAAACGCTTCACCGCGAACAATGTGTTCTTCGGGTTGGTGACGGCCTGACGTTTCGCCGACGCGCCACACAATACTTCGCCGTCTTCCTGATACGCGACGATAGAAGGCGTGGTGCGTGCGCCTTCAGAATTCTCGATGACTTTCGGCTTGCCGTTTTCCATCACCGCCACGCACGAGTTGGTTGTGCCTAAATCGATTCCAATAACTTTACCCATGATAATTTCCTCTATAATTTTTCCGCCGAAGCGGGATTGATAAGCAGTCTTGCAAATTAAATGGGGATATTCCGGTTTATTTCAATAGCCAGAAATATCTTGCCCTTGTTTTTCTCAGTGTCTCTGTGACTCTGTGGTTAAGAGGTTTTAGGTTCTATAGCTTTAGCCACAGTCACCAAAGCCGGGCGCAGCACGCGGTCATTCAACAAATAACCCTTTTGCAACACGCTAACGACAGTGCCCGGCGCAAGCTCCGACTCCAACATCGAAATCGCCTGATGCTTATGCGGATCAAATTTCTCATTGGCCGGATTGAGTTCAGTGATATGAAATTTCTCGAACACCTGCTTGAGCTGGCGCATGGTCAGCTCCATGCCGCTCTTGTAACTTTCCAGTGTCGCATTATCAATCGCCAGCGCGGCTTCCAAACTATCTTTCACCGCCAACATCTCGCTGGAAAAACCTTCCACAGCAAATTTACGCGCCTGCGACACATCGGCAATCGCACGCTTACGAATATTGTCGCCCTCAGCCTTGGCGCGTAACCACGCGTCGTGGTGTTCTTCGGCTTTTAGCTCAGCTTGGCGAACCATCTCTTCCAGACTGGGCATGACTTCGGGTTCTACTTGATTTACTTCTGGCGCGGCTGCGGCAGCATCGTGCTGCTCCAGCTCAGCGGCGGGTTTGTTTTCTTCCTGCATGGGATAACTCCTAGTGGACTTTTACAAAATATGGGGGCGGGGAGAGGTTATTCAATAGGGCAAAATGATAAATTCAGTAAAAAATCCCAGAAAGTACGTCAATTAAAGTATTTTATAACTATTTGATTTTATTTAATTTTTTATAAACACTATTCTTGCTATAACCAATTCCGTCGTTTGGAAAGTTGATCAGTCATAAAGATAACAGTTTGACTCATACGCCAATGGCGTATATAAAGAATGATGAAAATGGAAAAAGCCCTGTTTGATGATTTACTGCAAAGCTTGAAAGAAGCCAAGGCCATCTCGAAACGCAAGGCTCAAGCCTCACGCCGGACTGAGGTTTTGCCGCTCGATGTCAAATCTGTGCGCGAACAAATCGGCCTAACGCAAGTTGAGTTTGCGCGGCTCATGCACGTCAGTATCAAGACGCTGCAAAACTGGGAGCAACACCGGCGTAATCCGACCGGCCCTGCGGCTGCTTTGCTTAAAATTGTTTCGTCAGCTCCTGATGTCGCGTTGAAGTCATTGCATGCATGAAGCCTCGCTAATATCGGCAAATATAAAAATAGAGATTCCCCATGACAACTAAAATAACCACCGCAAAACAAAAAAGCTACGCCTTTGCCGCGATTCATAGTCCTGCGCAAGGCTTGAAGCGAGCGGGCATAATCAGCAAAACGAACCTGAGAGAGTACGATGTTTTGTGCCTCAATAAACGAAAATAAAATGAAAAACTTGTGCCTGAATTGCGAAAAAGGCGACATGGTTCGCGGCAAACAAGATCGCCAGTTGGAATATCGAGGTCATAGCGTATCGGTCCTCGCTCTGGACGGCTGGCATTGTTCCGAGTGCGGAGAAACGGAATTTGCCGGCAAAGAAGGCGCGCGCTATTCGGACGCGTTAGAAAAACTTCGATTGAAAGCGCATCTGTAGGGCGGAAGCCGTTAGGCGTTCCGCCGAAAGAAATTACGAAATATTTATTTGGCTTCATTCGTTTTATAAACATACGCCGGAACGCCTAACGGCTTCCGACCTACGCGAGCTGAAAATGTCAAACACCCAATATGATCCTAAGAACGCGCCGGATCCGGGCGAGCGGCTTGCTTTAGACGAAAGCGAACG
>JBEEJL010000235.1:0-3319 GCA_041169175.1 Pseudomonadota bacterium
GGTGCCAACGCAAGTTTCCGCAAGGCCGCGCGACACCGAAAGCTGCGCCGATTTAGTCATGCCGTAATGGACCATTTCCGCTGGCGGGCAAATACCGGATTCGCTGGAAATAAAAACGATGCGACCCCAGTTCGTCGCTTTCATTTGCGGCAAGTAATGGCGCGCCAGTCGTACACCACTCATCACATTGACTTCAAAAAAACGCAGCCAATCTTCATCAGGAATTTTCTCAAACGGCTTGGGTTCGAAGATGCCGAGATTGTTGACCAGAATATCCACTTTCTTCACCGCTGCCGTCATGGCAGCAATGCCCTTTGCGTTTGCCAGATCAGCCGCAATGCCACTCACTTGTGCTAGCGGAAATTCAGCTTTGATTCGCGCTACCGCCGCTTGCACGCGCGCGTTATCGCGTCCGTTGATGATGACGTCTGCACCTTCAGTGGCTAATTGTCGTGCGATGGCGAAGCCGATTCCCGCTGTGGAACCCGTCACTAAAGCGCGTTTATTGTTTAATTGTAAGTCCATGATTTTATTAAATAAATTTAACTGAGCAACCACCGATCCCGCCAATGCTGACGCGCATACTGTCGCCTGCTTTGACTGGAATCATGGCGGCGAGCGAGCCGGATAAAATGACATCGCCCGCTTTAAGTGAAATGCCAAGACGTCCCATGGTATTGGCTAACCAGGCGACGGAATTGCACGGATGTCCCAATGCGGCGGCGCCTGACCCTGTGCCGACTATTTCACCATTTTTTTCCAATACCATGCCGCAAGTGGCCAGATCGACATCACGCGGATCGACAATGCGATCGCCGAATACCATCACACCACAGGAAGCATTGTCGGCCACGGTATCCTGAATTTTTATTTTCCAATCGCGGATGCGCGAATCGACAATTTCAAAACACGCCATCACGCCTTCAGTCGCCGCCAGCACATCGGCCGCCGTCACGCCGGGGCCCTTCAGATCGCGTTTCAGAATGAACGCAATTTCACCTTCGGCCTTGGGTTGAATTAGTGTGTTGGCCGGTATCGCCTGCCCTTCGTTGTAAACCATTTTGTCGGTGAGATAGCCGAAGTCGGGTTGGAACACGCCGAGCATATTCATCACTGCCTGCGAAGTGACCCCGATTTTTTTGCCGATGATGCGCTCGCCTGCCGCCAAGCGACGCGATATGAGGCGCTGCTGGATCTGATAAGCGTCCTCGATGGTGATCTCGGGATGGCGTGTGGTCAGTGGATCGACGACACTGCAAGCCGTGAGCGCATCATAGAGTTCGTCGCCGAGTTGGGTGATCAATTCATTATTCATATTATTCTCATTACATTAAAGGTTTGGGTTCGTCGGCTTTTGCTTCGGCGAAAAAATTTCCGACCAGCTTGGCGAAACGCGCGGCATGTTCAATTTGCGTCCAGTGGCCGCACTGGCCGAACACATGCAGTTGCGAACGCGGTATCCAATTCGCCAAGGTTAACGAGTTGGCTAGCGGAATAATTTTATCTTCGCGTCCATGAACGATCAGAGTCTGGTGCGCGATACTGCGAATATCTTTTTCCGCGCTGGCCATGGCTTCTACCCAACGCTGGCGCGGAGCGGGAAACATGGCGGCAAATGATTCCTGAAAGCCGGGACGAATACTGGCTTCATAACGTAACTGCGCCAGCTCGCCTGTGACTAAACTTCGGTCGTAAGCAAACACGTCTAGCAACGCGCGCATATTGGCTAAAGTAGGCGTATAGCCCCATGCTAATTCCAAGCCATGTGTGATGGGAAAGCTCACGCCGACACTGCCCATCAACACCAACCTGCGCACGCGCTGCGGATGACGAATGGTCAAGGCCAAAGCCAGCGCCCCGCCGAATGAGTTGCCGACCAGATCGGCTTTTTCGATTTCCAAAGCATCCAGCACGCCCACTGCTTGCGCAACCCAAGTATCCATATCGTAATGCGGGTGCAAGGGCCGGTCGGTGTAACCGAAGCCGGCCATGTCGGGCGCAATCACCCTCGCCTGCTTGGCTAACTCCGGCATTAACAAGCGCCAATTCGCCCACGCCGATACGCCGGGCCCGGAACCGTGTATCAACATGGTGGGAGGGCCAGAACCTACATCATGCACATTAGTGCGTATGCCGGCGGCGATGACTGAGCGTGCGATTTCCGGATTGCTGATTACTTGACTCATAGCTAAGGCCTCACAGTTTGATGCAAATATTTTTCAACTCAGTGTAAAACTCAAGCGAATGCACGCCGCCTTCACGTCCGATGCCCGATTGTTTGGAGCCGCCGAACGGCGTGCGTAAATCGCGCAGGAACCATGAATTGACCCACGCAATGCCGACTTCCATTAGTTGTGCCACGCGATGTGCACGCGCTAGATCGCGCGTCCAGATGGCAGTCGCCAAGCCATAATCGTTGTCATTCGCTTTCGCCAGCACTTCCTCTTCGCTATCGAATGGCGTGATGTGACAACAAGGTCCGAAAATTTCTTCTTTCATCACGCGCGCAGTCTCGGGCAAGCCGGTCCAGATAGTCGGTTGCACCCAGCAACCATTGGCCAAATCGCCAGTCATGCTGGGCGCGCCGCCTCCGGTGACGACGATTGCTCCCTCCTGCACTGCCAGCTTGTAATACGACAATACTTTGGCCTGGTGCTCTTTGCTGATCAGCGGCCCCATGCCGGTGGCGCTGTCTTCTGGTCGTCCCAACTTGAAATTTTCCGCGCCTTTTTTCATCGCCGCGACAAACTTGTCGAAAATCGGCCGCTCGACATAGACGCGCTCCGTGCCAAGGCAAACTTGCCCGCAGTTAGCGAACACCGAGCGCATAGTGCCTTCGATGGCCGCATCGAAATCGCAATCAGCAAATACGATTGCAGCGTTCTTGCCGCCCATCTCAAGACTGACCGGACGCGCGCCGGTAGCAGCAGCTTTCATAATCACTTCGCCCGTGCGCGTTTCCCCGGTGAAGGTGATGGCGTTAACACCAGGATGGGTAGTGAGAAATTCACCGGCCGAATTCGGGCCGAAGCCATGCACGACGTTGTACACGCCTTTGGGTACGCCAGCTGCGTTCATCACTTCGCCGAGCAACGCGGCCGTCTGCGGTGTTTCTTCTGACGGCTTCACCACCACGGTGTTGCCGCAGGCCAATGCCGGGCCGACTTTCCATGTCATTAACAACAGCGGTAAATTCCAAGGGCACACCACGCCGACTACGCCGACTGGCCGACGTGTCGCATAGTTGATCGCGCCGCGTCCATCGGGCGTCGCCATTTCAAAAAATTCTGTGGGAACATTTTTTACTACGTCGGCGAAA
>JBEEJL010000236.1:0-6523 GCA_041169175.1 Pseudomonadota bacterium
GACTTCTTGTTGTTCCAATCGGCGATTGATACCTACCACATCGATTTTGCGCACTTCGCCGGTCTGCATGTAATCGACGCCATCCAGCACGCCGATAGGTTTGGCGGTAATAAAATTGCCCGATGCGACGCGAATGTCCGCGCCTTGCATCGGAGTATTCGCCATCGCCACGGAGAACAGCGCTTCGATTTCCACACGCAAGGTGCCGCAGGCTTCCATCACACAAGTTAGTGCAGCGGCATCAGTCACGCGGCGACCGTGGACGAATTTGGTCTCGATGCCGCGCTCTTGCATTTGGAATTCGACTTGCGGGCGCGCGCCATGAACCAACACAATGCGCACATCGAGTGCCGCGAGCAAATTAATGTCGTGCGTCAGCTCCCAAAATTTTCCGTCGCTCACTACTTCGCCGCCGAAGGCGATGACGAATGTTTTATCGCGGAACGAGTTGATATACGGCGCGGCCGAGCGAAACCATTGCACAAACGCTTCGGTTTTGAATTGCGCTTGCGGCTCAGGGCTGGCGGGAATCGGTTGGGCAGAAGCGGTCATCGCTTATCCTTGAATGAATAGCTGAATTATACGTCGAAACGCAGTGTTAATTACGATGCTTGTTGCCAAGGATCGTAAGTTCCTATGCTCCACAAATGTCCTTCCGGATCGCGACAACTGAACCCGCGCCCACCGTAGTCGTTGTCTTTAATATCTATCACCATTACCGCACCGGCAGATTTGGCTCGAGCATAGACGGCATCGGCATCGTTTACGATGAGATACGCACTTTGCGTTTCCGCGCCGTTGATTTCGTCCGGCTGTACCATCATGCGGCCAAATTCTGATTCTATGACTGAGCTCAACATGATCATGCCGTTGCCAAAACGTAATTGCGCATGATGAATGACTTCGCCTTCGCCAGGCACGACCAGATGTTTTTCAAAACCAAAAGCGAGGCAGAGCCATTCAATCGCACTGGCGGCCTTGCGGTAGCGCAAGTTTTGAATAATAGTTGCCGGGGTGTTTTTTGCTGTGGGGGAAGCAGACATAGAGCTCTCTTTTCGATTTGAATTTAGTAATCACCCCACAACGCATTCATCGCCGCGAGTGCGGCGACGGCGGCGGTCTCCGTGCGCAATATGCGTGGGCCGAGGCGCACGGCGGTGAAGCCGCTGCTGATGGCGTGCGATTCTTCGTCATCGGAAAATCCAGCTTCGGGGCCACAGAGCAAAATAATCTCGCCTTCAGGCTTGTTTAATTGATTCAAAGAAGTTTCTCCACGCGGCGAGAGTAAAAGTCGCGTAGCGTTGGTGTCTGCAGGAGCGATAAACTCTTTAAACGATTTCACTTCTTGCACATCAGGCAAACGATTACGTCCGCTCTGCTCACACGCCGAAATCGCAACATGTTGCCAATGCTGAAAGCGTTTTTGCGCGCGTTCGTCGGTGAGACGCACGATGCTTTTTTGCGTCTCAAGCGGCGCGAATGCGGCGATGCCGAGCTGTACGGCTTTTTGTAGCGTGTCGTCCATCTTGTCGCCGACGGATAAACCTTGCGCGAGCGTGATGCGTAACGGCGATTCACGTTCCATGTCGCTGAATTTACCCACATCGACCATGACTTCTTTTTTGCTTACTTCATGAATGCTCGCCGCATATTCGCCACCGCTGCCGTCAAATAGCGTGACCAAATCACCGGTGCGCAAGCGTAATACGCGCGCGACATGATGCGCGGCAGCGTCGGGCAACACAATTTGCACGGCACGGGAAAGATCGTCAGGGCAGTAGAGGCGTGGGGTCATCTTGGTTTTGGCGTGTGGAAAAATGCTGCGTGGTAGAATGTGGCTTTATTTTACCTGCTATTTTGTCTGCGGCGTGATTCGCGGATGCGTAGTTCAAAAAATGCTCAATCAGCTTATTCAAGCCGTCAAAACCGTCGCCCGCGACGAAGTCATGCCGTGTTACCAAAAAGTCGCGCATGAGCGCAAAAGCGACGGCAGTATTTTTACTCAGGCCGACATCGCCACCCAGGCCGCATTAAAAATTAGCCTGAAAAAAATTCTCGATTGCCCGGTGCTCGGCGAAGAGATGACCGAAGCCGAACAAAAACAAATCTGGGCGGATAATCGCGCCGCGCTGTGGTGCGTCGATCCCATCGACGGCACGACTAATTTTGCCAACGGCATTCCGTATTTCGCTATTTCAGTCGCGCTGATGAAAAATCATCAGTCAGTGTTAGGCGTCGTTTACGATCCGGTTGCTAACGAAATTTTCTGTGCGGGAAAAGGTGAAGGCGCGTTTTTGAATGGCGTCGAATTGCCGATCAAAGAGCGCGTGCCGACATTGCGCGAAGCGGTGGCAGAAATTGATTTGAAGCGTCTCGACGCAAAACTGGCAGCGGCGCTCGCTGCGCATCCGCCATATTCATCCGCTAGAAATTTCGGCGCGAGTACACTCGATTGGTGTTACGTCGCCGCCGGTCGTTTCGATGTGTATTTGCACGGCGGACAAAAATTGTGGGATTACGCAGCGGGCGCGTTGATATTGGAAGAGGCGGGTGGATTTATGCGCACCATTGATAACGCTGATTTCAATAGCGGCGATGTGTGGACGCGCTCAGTTGTCGCAGCCTTACACAAAAGTGTGTTTGATGATTGGCAAAAATGGCTTAGCCAGAACAAATAAATAGTTTAATTAAATCAAATACTTGCATTATTTCGAGAAATATACTTGCACTACCGTTTCCGTCTGCTGAATCACCGCGCGAATCGGTAATTCTTTTTCTACGCCAGCCTTCAACGCGCGCTGATACACCTTCCATTTACCTTCGCCCGCTAATTGAATCACGATGCGGCGGCTGTTTAATAACGCTGAAAGCGTGAGGCTCATGCGCGCATGCGGCGCGGTGATCGGATCAACCGCGATGCAAAGATTTTTATTTGCGTGATCAAGGCCGCGTGATATTTGCGGCGCTTGCGGGAACAGGGAGGCGAAATGCCCATCGTCACCCATGCCTAATACCACCACATCAAACGGACGTGGCATCGCGAGTATGTTTTTTTCACATTCAGCTTCACCATCTTTAGCGTTTGCCGCAGCATTTTTCAATGACACAAAATGCGCAGCGGCTGCGTGATGTTGTAGCAATGTACGACGAACCAGCGCTTCGTTGCTGTCAGCGTGATGCGCATCCACCCAGCGTTCATCGGCAAGCGTGATCCAGACTTTATTCCAAGCTAGGGACTGTTGCGCGAGGGCGGCGAACATCACCGCAGGCGTGCGTCCGCCAGAAACAACCAAACTTGCTTTGCCGCGCGCAGCAATCGCCGCGCGCAAATCGCCGGCAATGGATTGCGCCAGCGCGCTGGCAAGCTGCGGGCTCGTTTCAAATAAATGTTCGGCAGCCATTACTCTTCTTCATGCCATGCTGATCCGTCTCTGCTTAAGAGAGTTGAAGAATTCGCCGGCCCCCAGGTTCCTGCCGTGTAAGATTTTGGTTTTTCGCCGCCGGCTTCCCAGCCATTCATGATCGGCTCGACCCAACCCCACGCGGCGTCGAGTTCATCGCGGCGCATAAATAAAGTTAAGCGCCCGCGAATCACGTCCATCAACAGACGCTCATAGGCATCCATCGGGCGGTTTTTGAATTGCTCGCTGAAATCCAGATTCAAGCTAACCGGTTTCAACACCGCTTCATCGCCCGGCACTTTGGCCATCAGATACAAACGCAATTCTTCTTCTGGCTGCAATTGAATGACTAAGCAATTACCTTTGGTCGCGCCTTGTTGCACCGTAGGGAAAATCGCGTGCGGCACATCGCGGAAATTCACCACGATCTCGGCGAGACGATCTTGCAAGCGCTTGCCGGTGCGCAAATAAAACGGCACACCGGACCAACGCCAATTTTCCAGCTCGGCTTTGATGGCGACAAAAGTTTCTGTGTTGCTGTCGTCGGGGATGCCGTCTTCTTGCAAAAACCCCGTCACCGGTTTGCCGTCTATGGCGCCGGCACGATACTGCCCGCGCACGGTTTTGCTGGCGACATCGTTTGCGCCAATCGGCTTGAGCGCGCGCAATACTTTTAATTTTTCGTCGCGCACTTCGTCCGGGTCAATTGAAGAGGGCGGCTCCATCGCGACGATGCAAAGAAGCTGCAGCAAATGGTTTTGTACCATGTCGCGCATCGCACCAGCTTTGTTATAAAACTCGCCGCGTCCTTCCACGCCGAGTTCTTCTGCGATAGTGATTTGCACATCGCGCACCCACGCGCGATTCCACAGCGGCTCGAATAACGCATTACCGAAACGCAGCGCCATCAAGTTTTGCACCGGCTCTTTGCCGAGGTAATGGTCGATACGATAAATTTGTGACTCTTTAAATACTGCACCGACTTCGGTATTGATCTTGGTCGCTGAAGCTAAATCACGACCCAAAGGTTTTTCCAACACTACGCGTGAATTCGGTGTGTTGAGACCGGCTTTTGCCAGGCTGCTGCAAATCGTGGTGAATAAATCCGGCGCGGTGGCGAGGTAGAATACCCTTACTTCGGCCGGAGATTTGTGTAAGTAATCAGCCAGCGTTTTGAAATCGGCTTCGGCAGTGGCATCGACGCGCAGGTAATCAAGGCGCGCGGCGAAGCTGGTAAAAACCTCTTTACTATAATCTTTCGCATCGACGAATTTACTGCAAGTTTGCTGCACCAAATCAACATATTCCGCACGGCTTAGCGCGTGTCGGCCCAAGCTGATAATGCGACCATGCTCAGGAAAATCGCCATCGCGATGACGGTAATAGAGAGCGGGCAATAACTTGCGCATGGCAAGATCGCCACTGCCGCCAAATAAAATCAGATCAAAGGGCGAAACTTTAGACATGGAGTTTCCTATTATCGCGAAGCGGGGTTGAGACGCAGAGATGTGCGGCTTTATTGTTTATCAAGACGATATTGTAGCAAAAATATTTTTCAATCGACGCAATTGCAGAAATATTTTACACGTGTAAAGGTTCTGCCCGGAAAAATATTGATATATAATAGTTGCAGTTTTCACGTCTAACTATTGTTCGCATGCAGCGGGCAATCAGGAATGGAATCATGAGCCTACATCCCACCGTCGCGCGCGTGACTGAGCGCATTATCCAACGCAGTCGCGCGACGCGCAGCGCCTATCTTGCGCGCATGGGCCAAGCGGCACAAGGACAGCCGATTCGTAAAGCTTTGGGTTGTACCAATCTGGCTCACGCCTTCGCCGCTTTTCCCGCCAACGATAAACTCGCGTTACGCGAAATTAAAAAAGCCAATATCGGCATCGTCTCCGCCTACAACGACATGTTGTCGGCGCATCAACCGTTCGAGCGCTTTCCTTCATTGATCAAACAGGCTGCGCGTGACGCAGGCGCAGTGGCGCAATTTGCCGGAGGTGTGCCTGCAATGTGCGACGGCATAACGCAGGGCGAGCCGGGCATGGAGCTCTCGTTGTTTTCGCGCGATGTGATTGCGATGGCGACAGCGATTGCCTTATCGCACAACACCTTCGACGCGGCTCTGTGCCTCGGCGTATGCGACAAAATTGTGCCGGGCCTGCTGATTGGCGCGTTGAAGTTCGGCCATTTGCCAGTGATCTTTGTTCCTGCGGGACCGATGACATCGGGTTTATCCAACGACGACAAAGCCAAAACGCGACAACTATTCGCACAAGGAAAAGTCGGCCGCGATGCGCTGCTCGAAGCCGAATCACAGGCGTATCACGGCGCAGGCACTTGCACGTTTTACGGCACGGCGAATTCGAATCAAATGTTGATGGAAGTGATGGGCATCCATTTGCCCGGCGCGGCGTTTGTCAATCCAAATACACCGTTGCGTGATGCCTTGACTGTCGCCGCAGCCAAGCGCGTGACGGAGATTACTGCGCTCGGCGCAAATTACACGCCGCTCGGTCGAGTCGTTGATGAGCGCGCGATTGTGAATGGCATTGTTGGTTTGCTGGCTACCGGCGGCTCGACCAATCACGCGCTGCATTTACCCGCGATGGCGCATGCGGCGGGCGTGTTGATCAACTGGGACGATTTTAATGAGCTGTCCGCCGTGGTGCCGCTGCTGGCGCGCATTTATCCTAACGGCAAAGCCGACGTGAATCATTTTCACGCCGCGGGCGGCATGGGATTTTTAATCGGCGAATTATTAGATGCCGGTTTGTTGCACGCCGATGTGACGACTAATGCTGGCGCGGGACTCGCGCATTATCGAAATGAACCGTGGCTGCACGAAGGCCAAGTCGCCTGGCGCGCTGCGCCGAAAACCAGCCACGACGAAGCCGTATTGGCACCATTCAGCAAAGCCTTCAGCGCTGACGGCGGGATGAAATTGCTGACGGGGAATCTAGGCCGCGCGATTATTAAAACCTCGGCGGTGAAGGCGCAGCATCGCGTCGTCACCGCGCCTGCGATAGTGTTCGACAATCAAGAATCTGTGATGGCGGCGTTTGAAGCGGGTGAGCTCAAGCGTGACTTCATCGCGGTTGTCCGCTTCCAAG
>JBEEJL010000237.1:0-3499 GCA_041169175.1 Pseudomonadota bacterium
GGTAATCCCCCCTGAAAACCAAAGGGATTTGAAGTAGAATTTTCTTATAAAGGAAAGTTCTACATGAAGAAATCACGATTTACCGATAGCCAAATTATGGCGGCGTTGAAGCAGGCGGAATCCGGCATCTCACCGCCGGACGTATGCCGCGAACTGGGCATTAGCAGCGCCACCTTTTACAAATGGCGCGCCAAGTTTGGCGGCATGGACACTTCCATGATGTCGCGCATGAAGGAGCTGGAAGACGAAAACCGGCGGCTCAAAAAGATGTACTTGGAAGAGAAGCTCAAAGCCGAGATCGTGTCGGAGGCCCTGGCAAAAAAGTGGTGAGGCCATCATTCAGGCGTGTGATGGCCGTTGAAGCGGTCGAGCGTAAAGCGGTTAGCATCGTGTTCGCGTGTAAGCTATTTGGGGTCAGTGAATCTTGCTATCGTTACGCGCCGAAGTTACGCGAAGAGAACCAGATCATCGCGGACTGGTTACTTCGCTTGATCGACAACCATCGCAACTGGGGCTTTGGGCTGTGCTACCTGTATTTGCATAACGTGAAGGGTTTTGGCTGGAACCACAAGCGCATTTACCGGATATACCGGCAGCTTGAATTGAACCTGAGGATCAAACCGCGTAAACGCATCGTCCGTGGCAAGCCCGAGGCGCTGGTGGTGCCCCTGCAACCGAATCAAGTGTGGTCGATGGACTTTATGCACGATCAATTGCAGAACGGCCGATCGTTTCGATTGTTCAACGTGATCGATGACTTCAATCGCGAGGCGCTGACGATCGAGGCTGGTTTTAGTTTGCCGTCTGAGAGAGTCATCAGAGCTTTACAGCAACTGATTCATTGGCGTGGCAAACCGTGCGTGATTCGCTGCGACAACGGGCCTGAATACATCAGCCAAGCACTCAAAGAGTGGGCGGCTGAATCGGGGGTTCACCTGCACTACATTCAACCGGGCAACCCGCAGCAAAATGCTTATGTGGAAAGATTCAATCGCACGGTGCGCTATGAGTGGCTATCGCAATACCTGTGGGAAGACCTTGAACAAGTGCAAGACTTTGCCACGCAGTGGCAATGGCAATACAATCACGAACGACCCAACATGGCCTTGGGAGGTATCACACCCAAGCAGCGGCTGGCCATGGCCGCTTAACCTCTACTTCTAAACTCGTTGAAAAAAGGGGGGATTACCCGTATTTGTCGCTAAGTAATTTTAATTCTCGTCTCGCACGTCCCTTTATTTTTATAAAAAACTAAATATAATCAGGTAGTTATGTGGAAATAATTGTTCGCCAAGTTATCGTTCTACTATATACTTTTTGCGTAAACGTGGTTCGTGTCTTAGACTGGGTTTCTGATAACAAGAACACTCGCTGCATTCATGCAACCACTGCTAGAAAAAATAAAATTCCTCATCAATCGCACTGCTGAAGCATGGCAATTGTTGCGGCTGACTTTTTTCAGTGGTTTGTTCGTCATTCTCGGCGGGATATTTCTGGTGTGGGTGCCGCAGGGTCAGGATTTGTTGCGCATTCTTGCCGGTGAAACGCGCAATCCTTATTTCCGTCAGCATCAAATATTTTTTGTCATCGCTTCGCTTTGTTGGGCGCTCGCAGCTTGGTATTGCGCGCGGGTGTTGGTGACGCGGCGTTTGCCTGGCGCTGTACCGGATAATTTATTTCAAGTGCGTATGCGCATTTGGTTGCCACGTGTGTACGGCGCGTTGGCATTGCTGTTTTTGGCGTATGGGTTTTGGCAGGAAAATGTGCGCAGTTGGGCTGCGGTGTTTGCCCTGCTGACGATTTTATTTTTGTTGTATGTGATTAAGCGCCGCGCGTGGTTTGCCAATTTCCCCGGTACGGTGAAGACGCAATACGATAGCCTGCCGCCGCTAACGCGCAAAATCATTCATTGGTCGCTTGCGGCATCGTTTGTGTTGCTCATAGTATTTGTTGCGTTTAATGTTCGCCCGGCGCAGATGATTGGTGCGCAGGCGATTCTATTATTTGCGTTTGCGTCGTGGATTATTTTCGGCAGCTTTGTGCTGGTGTTGTTGCCCAAGGTGTATCAATGGCCGTCGTTGGCGCTGCTGCCGCTATTTATATTTATTATTTTCAGCCCGTTTAACGATAACCATGTGCCGCGCAAGGTTGAGAATTCTGTTGCATTAGATTGCGCTAAGGAACCCACTAACTCGCGCTGTCAAAATGTATCGCAGAATTTTTCAGAATGGTTCGCTGCGCGCAATGGCCAACTATCCGAACCATATTCGATATACATCGTTGCGGCGGAAGGCGGCGGTATTCGCGCGGCGTACTGGACGGCCTCGGTGCTGGCCGCTTTGCATGAACGTGATAAGGGTTTCAGTCCGCATGTATATGCGATTAGTGGTGTGTCGGGCGGCGCGCTCGGCGCGGGGGTTTATACTTCGCTACTGGCGCAAAGCGCTGCATTGAATAAAAACCTAGGGCGCTGCGCAAAAAACTTTACCGCCTGTTCACGTTCCATTTTGTCGCAAGATTTTTTATCGCCAACAATTTCCGCCTTGCTTTACCCCGATTTGATCCAGCGTTTTTTTCCTCTGCCGCTTGCAATCTGCGACCGGGCGCGCGCGCTGGAATATTCGTGGGAGAATGCCTGGGAAACGGAGACGGGCAATCAACAATTCAGCCAAGGTTTCTTTTCTCTTTGGCGTGACCGGGAAACTGCGTTACCCGCATTATTTTTGAATTCCACTTTAGTTGAAACCGGCCAGCGCGCGATAGTAAGTAATCTGCGCATCGAGACAGCCGAGTTTCATGATGCATTAGATGGCTTCGCCGCGCCGTTGCAATTACCAGAACCGCCTCTATCAACCGCTATCAATTTCTCCGCGCGCTTTACCGGCGTCAGCCCAGCCGCGCGCGTGCCGACTGCGCAGGGTAGTCTGCATCTGGTCGATGGTGGCTATCATGAAAATACCGGCGCATTAACCGCGTCGGAAATTTTTCTCGCGGTTGAGAAAGTGATTAAACTGGAAAAGCTGAACGCTAAACCGATAATGATCGTGATACGCAATCAGCCGCCGATCAAGCGCGAATATAAGGGCAGCGAATTTTTAGGTGAGATATTGCATCCGATCAACGCGACTTTGCGTGCGCGCAAAGCGCATTCGACGAATTATCTGGATAGCTTGGCAGCCGCGTTGAATCGCCCGAGCGAGCCGCAACAGTTTTTTGTTGTGCAGCCGCCCGAGGATAGCGGGCCTGCGCCTTTAGGCTGGTTTATGTCGTTGACCTCGACCGATTCGTTGGATAGAAGTATGGCAGATCACAAAACGACGAAAAAATTGGATGATATTCTTGCGGTAATGAAAACGCTTCCCCCACCCAAACCCCTGCATGAGGAGATGAGAAAATGACTATTTATTATCTTGGCGATGAAGGCATGATGACGACGGAAAATAAATTTCCCGATATTTTGTGTGAAGGGGATTCGTGGTTTTCCTATCCGCTATTACCG
>JBEEJL010000238.1:0-3112 GCA_041169175.1 Pseudomonadota bacterium
TCCTTGAACAGCGCGCCGCCATTGCTCTCGGCGTACATTTCCCAGGCTTCCTTCCAACTCATCACCCGCTTGGGCAGCATGTAGTCCTGCATCATCGCGACCAGTGTCAATAAGCGATAACCGCGCCAAAACCATTTGTCGATCCAGCGTTGCACGATAGGCACATTGTCCGGATCCTGCTCAAGCAAGAACTTGATACATTCGATGCCTAGCGTCATGTGGCGTGATTCATCGCTTTGCGCGGAGAAGCCGAAGGTGACGGTGGAAATATCGCCGTTGTGCGCCGCGCCCGACATAAAGGGCACGAACAACAAATTGGTCAGCACATATTCAAAGGAAAAACTGACGGCGGTCAAAAATTCAAATGGCCCGCCGCTGAAGGCATCTTCAAAAAATGATTTCGGCACCGAGAGATACCAGACGTTGTCGTTCCAGTGACCAGCGTTATGCATGCCGTTGAAGTATTTGTTGTAATGCGAAATCGCATGCGTTTCGGTCTGGAAGTGGCGCAACTCGTCAATTGCCTGCAACTGCGCCGCTACGCGCGCACCCGCACCGGTAAATTGACGGCCGACATGCGAGTAGCCACGGTGAGCGTAATATTCCAGCGGCGTAACACCTTGAATAAAGATCTTCAGCGCATTCACATAGCGCGCATCGCTGATGCCGAGGTGACCATTGTTCTGCGCGAAGGCGTCGATTACTGCATACAGCTTGCGATCTTTTTCGCCTTGATATTTCCAATACGCATCCATGGTCAAACGGAACGGGTCTTCCCATTTATCCCAATCGTGGATCTTGATGCCTTCGTATTTATCGTACGGGAACACCTTATCCATCGGCTGGTAAGTCGTGTCCCAGTGCAGGTCACGCGTCATCGCGGTATAGCGGTCCTTCAGGCTTAATTTCTTTTTGGTCACACGAGCGTCCATGAAAACCTCCTTGGTTGGTTAATTAAACAAGGCCAACAGCTTCGCGGCTGTTAACGGGGAAATAAGCACGATGCAAAATGTCTGGGTCAGTCTTGAGCTTGCCGGGTTCGCCATCGTAAGACACGTCACCGCGCGACATGACATAAACGTGATCGGCGAGCGCCAACGCGAGTTGGGTAAACTGCTCAATCAATAATACGCCAATACCTTGTGCGGCAATCCTGCGAATTACCGGCACCAGCCGATTAACAACTAGAGGGGCTAAGCCAAATGATAGTTCATCAATCACCAGAAATTTGGGCGGCACCATCAAGGCTTGGGCAATTGCCACCATTTGTTGCTGACCACCGGAAAGATCTCCGGCTTGCATGCCAAGTTTGGCCTCGAGTTCAGGGAACAACTTCAAGGCTCGTTGAACAGCGGCATCGACTTCTCCGCGCGACAGATCACAACTGGCCACGCGCAAGTTATCCAGCACGCTCATATCGCGCAATACCTGATGGCCCTCAGGTACGGTAGCAATGCCACGGCGACGGATGTCATCGGCGTCTTTGCCTTTCACGTCCACGCCATCCAGCCAAATTTCACCAAATGCCGGCTCCACCGCACCGGCAATGCCGAGCACGGTACTGGTTTTACCTGCGCCGTTGGGACCCAACAGTGCAGTAATTTTGCCCGGATGTATTTGTAACTTGATTCCGTTTACTGCCACTTTGGTGCCGCGAACCATGACCAGGTTATCGATTTTGAGCGCGCTATTGGCTGGTTTCATTATGCCGCCTCCAACTCATCAAAATTGCCTAAATACGCACGGCGCACCTCAGGTTGTTCCAGCACTTCTTTGGTAGGGCCGAGCGCAAGCAATTTGCCGAAGTCCAAAACCATCGTATGTTCACAACAGGCAGCTATCAAAGCCACGTCGTGATCAATCAAAAAAACTTGCGCGCCACAATAAGCTGGAATGCCGCGAATTATTTTTTCCAAATGTTGCGATTCGCTTTCCGACATGCCTGCTCCCGGCTCGTCGAGCATGACTAATTTTGGTTTACCAATGAGCGCCTTGGCAATTTCAGCCAAATGTCGTTCACCAGTGGAGAGCGCACTGCCGCGCCTATGAATTCGTTTATTTAATTCAATATAATCAATGGCTTGCATAACATCTGCTTTAGCTTGTGCTTGCGTGGCATAGCCAGCATGATCGGCGATTGCCATCACGTTTTCTAACAGCGTAAGGTCGTCGGCAATTTGATCGGTTTGAAATGTCCGACGCAATCCAAATTGCGCGCGCTTGTGCGGCGCGATGCCGGTGATCATTTTTCCATCGACACTCACATTTCCGCTGACCGGCGTAACAAACCCTGATAACACGTTAAGCAAAGTCGTTTTACCCGCACCGTTAGGGCCGATAAGACCCACAATAGGCTTGTCCAACACGACGGTCAAACCATCGATCGGCTTGACACCACCGAATTGCACTGTGAGATTATCGATTTTGATCATGGCTGTTTATCGATACGCCGCAAAAGGTTTAGGGAAGCGCTGATCGATTTTTTGACGTAGCGGCAGCACATGCGGATAGGCGATGATCTCAAGCCCTGCTTTCGCCGCCATCGCCAACCAGATGATGGCCAAGGCAACGCCGAAGTGCACATCGAAAACACGCCACGCAATCCATGCCACAAACAAGCCAACGAATAACCAATTCATCACGCGTTTCAACAGCCGATGATCGGGCAGCCAGCCTTTACGCTCGAACCATGTGGCGAGCTTTAAAGAAAGCTTGGCTTCAATATCCTCAGCACCATCTTGCACACGCTTGCCGAAAAATCCCAGCAGCAGCCAACAAACGCCGGGAATAACCATGCGAAACAGAATGGCAATCAGCGCAATGAAAAACGCCCCGACAAAAGTAGTTTGTCCTAGCCACATAAAGACAAATCCCAGCGTAATGGAAATCAAACCCCAAGTGATAATGCCTTCCGTGATGCGGCTCATGCGCACGAATTTGTAGAAATCTGCCAACTGCCCTGCCAGGCCTTTGCGACCCTGAATCAACGATACCAACAAAGCGAAGCCGTAAAATGCATTGGCAAGATTGCCGTCCACACCGTGGTCATTCAGCAACGCAGGCAATGCGCGCACCAGCAGCCCGGAGAAAATTACGCCGACCCAATTGAACG
>JBEEJL010000239.1:0-3120 GCA_041169175.1 Pseudomonadota bacterium
GTACGTTTGGCCATTTGGACATTGCTTGCTTAACAATATCATCCATGTATGACTTTCAGATGTCCAAATAATGGTTCTGCGTTATTTAGGCGCAACACAATTGTTGGTGGGAGAACATTCCTCCCCCTTAAGGGGGAGCCTAGGAGGGGGATGGGTGTCTTGTGGATCACAGCTACACCCATCCCCACCCTAACCCTCCCCTTGAAGGGGAGGGGACTTGCCGATTAATCAGCAAACTTAGCTGGTCGTTTTTGCATATTTGCCGTCATGGCTTCCTGCAAATCATCTGATAGCAGCATAGCGGCATTCCAGGTTGCGATGTAATTTAATCCATCGGCTACGCTGTGGTCGCGCGCATACAAAATCATTTCTTTGGTGCCGCGCATGGCGAGGGGGGATTTTTGTGCGATGTCTTGCGCGATTTGCATTACGCCCGCGAGTAATGCTTCTTGATTGTCGAAGCAGCGATTAACCAAGCCGATTTTTTGTGCCTCTTCGCCCGACATCTTGCGTCCCGTGTAAACGAGTTCGCGCGCCATGCCGTCGGGGATGAGCTTCGGCAGGCGTTGCAGCGTTCCGACATCCGCCGTCATGCCGATGTCGATTTCTTTCACGCTGAAAAAAGCATCGGTGGTGCTATAGCGCATGTCGCAGCAAGTGGTCATGTCGATGGCGAAGCCGACGCAAGCGCCGTGCATGGCGGCGAGTACGGGTTTGCGACAGCGTTCAATTGCGTTCATGCAGTCTTGCATGTCAAGAATTTGGCGGCGCATTTTTTCACGCATGCGTGCTTGGTCTTTGTCGGCGACCATTTGTTGTACGCCAGCGAAACTGATCAGATCAATACCGGCGCAGAAATGTTTGCCTCTGCCGCTCAACACCACCACACGCACTTCGGCGGTTTCGTCAGCCCATTTGAACGCGGTGCGGATTTCATTCCACATGGTTTCATTCAGCGCGTTGGCTTTGTCCGGGCGATTCAGCTCGATGTGGGCGATGTGGTTTTGCAGTGAGACGGCGAGGGTTTGATAGTCCATTTTTTGCTCCTTACTTCTTTGCCATCGCCTGCATCATTTGTTCCGCGCCCATATTGAATAGCGCCGAGCCGGGCAAATTCTGACCACCATCGACCACCAACAAAGTGCCGGATATATAAGTGGCGAGCGGTGAGGCGAGGAACACGGCGGCCTGACCGATGTCATCGACGGTGCCCATGCGGCGTAGCGGAATCGCGTTGACCAATTGTTTGGTCGCTTCGGGGCTGGACAATTTGCGCATGCCTTCTGTGCCTTCAATCGGGCCCGGTGCGATGGAGTTGCAGCGGATGCCGTGCTTGCCCCATTCGAGCGCGAGGTTTTTCATCATGTTGTCGATACCGGCTTTGGCCGCGCCTACATGCAATTGATAAGCGTAGGGCATGAAGGCTTGACCGGCGGAAATATAGATAATGCTGCCCTTGGTTTTTTTCAATTGTTCAAACGCCGCGCGCGAAGCGTTGAATGCGCCGATGAGGTCAATGTCGATGACGGTTTTGAAACCGTTAGCGGAGAGTTGCTCGGCTGGGCAAATAAAATTTCCCGCCGCCCCCGCGACCAACACATCCATCGGGCCGAGTTCCGTTTCTGATTTGGCGAACGCGGTTTCCAGCGCAGCCATGTCGCGTACATCAGCCACCGTGGCGCAAACTTTCGCGCCGAGCGCGCGCAATTCAACTGCAGCGTTATCGAGTTTTTCTTGCGTGCGTCCGCAGATGGCGATGTTTGCGCCGAGCGCGGCGAAATTTTTCGCGATGCCAAGGTTAATGCCGCTGCCGCCGCCAGTAACGAAAACGGTTTTACCTTTGAATAAATCTTTGGAGAAATAAGATGCGATATTCATAATTTCCTCTTTATAAAAAATTCAATAAAATCAAATAGTTATAATAATTCCAGCACGCCCGCTTTTGATTTCGGAATTACGTCGTACACACCAAGCTGCGCGGCGAATTGCACTTCATGGGCCATATTACTTTTTAGCATCAAGCGGCCGATGCGTGAACGTAGTAAAGCCTGCAACGGATCGGCAGATAAAAATAAATCCTGCGAAGCAAGCGCGGCATCAGAAAATTCATAATGCGACGGCGCGGCGTTGTGCAAACAATCAACCATATAACCCGCGCCGTAAAAATCTTCCAGATTAAATCCGCCGCCTGAGCCGGAACAGACAATTAATATAGTCTCTTCAACATGCGTCTGCATTACATGCCGCATGACAGCTTTGCCATTCAATAGCGCGGCGGCATACACATGCTCAGAAGCGGACGACTTGGCTAAAGCCACGGTGCCATTGGTGGTCGCATAAATCAGCTTTTTATTGTTGACCTCGGATTTGAGCAAAGCTAGCGGTGTTGGTGGCCCGAAGCCTTCGATGTGCTTGATATTTTTTTCACCAGCCAGCAGATAGGAGCCAGCAGAATGTTTTTCCGCTTCGCGTCGCGCGTGATGCTCGTCCATGGCAGGGATGACATGCGTTACGCCATTCTGGAACGCGGTGACGATGGTGGACGTGGCGAATAAAATATCCAGCACGACGACGACTTTACCCGCGAGTAGCTCGGCGTCGAGTTCTTCTTTTTTTAGTAGTACGTGGACTTTGGGCATGGTTGGTTTTGCATAATGGTTGGTGAAAAAACTAGGGCGCTATTTCTACTACAAATGACAGATACAGCTTAGTCCCTCCCCCTTCAAGGGGGAGGTTAGGAGGGGGATGGGTGTTAGCTCAGGCTGAACAGATACCCATCCCCACCCCAACCCTCCCCTTGAAGGGGAGGGAGTTTAATTTGAAGGTGAGACAAACTTTAGTTTGTGGCTCAAGGATTCCTTCGGTGAAACATCCCCCAGCCTTCCATGCTCATTACGAGTTCATTGTGCTGATTAAATACTTGCCAATGATTTTTGATTAGTCCGATATCGGGTTTGCTTTGCGATGCGCGCGCTTCGAGCGTGGTGCGTGTGACGCGAATGGTGTCGCCGGGGCGCACGGGTTTTAGCCATTTCAAATTGTCGATGCCGGGTGATCCGAGGCTGGCTGCTTCACCCAGATATTCATCGACCATCATGCGCATCACCATTGCGCAAGTGT
>JBEEJL010000240.1:0-2757 GCA_041169175.1 Pseudomonadota bacterium
TTTTCGCCGCGTTGACGATAGCGCGCGGCACACCCGCCAGCTGCGCCACTTGCAGGCCGTAGCTCTGGTTCGCCGGACCATCTTCGAGCGCATGCAGAAAAACAATTTTGTCGTGATGCTCGACGGCATCCAGGTGCGCGTTGGCGATTTGCGCCAAGTCGTCGGACAAGCGCGTCAGCTCAAAATAATGCGTGGCGAATAAAGTATAGCTGCGGGTTTTTTCCGCCAAATGGCGCGCGATAGCCCAGGCTAATGACAAGCCGTCGAAAGTAGAAGTGCCACGGCCGATTTCGTCTAATAACACCAAACTATTTTGTGTCGCGTTGTTGAGAATATTTGCTGCTTCGGTCATTTCCACCATGAAGGTCGAACGGCCGCCAGCCAGATCATCTGCCGCGCCGATGCGCGTGAAGATTTGATCAATCGGCCCGATGGTCGCCGACTGCGCCGGCACGAAGGCTCCGCAATGCGCGAGCAACACAATCAGCGCGACTTGGCGCATGTAGGTTGATTTGCCGCCCATATTGGGGCCAGTGATAAGCATCAGTTGGCGCGTGCGCGTGAGTTGTGTGGCGTTGGCGATAAAGTTTTCTACCTGCGCTTCGACTACCGGGTGGCGACCAGCTTCGATGGAAATAATTTCATCGTCGGTAAATTGCGGCGCGACGTGATTCAATACGTTCGCGTTATGCGCGAAGGCGCATAACACATCAGTCTCTGCTACTGCAGTCGCCATATTTTGCAGCGTACCGATGTGCGGCAACAAGGTGTTGAGTAGCGCTTCGTACAAAAACTTTTCTCGCGCAAGCGCGCGATCGTTCGCCGATAATGCTTTGTCTTCAAACGTTTTCAATTCCGGCGTGATGTAACGCTCGGCATTTTTTAAAGTTTGGCGGCGACGATAATCGTCCGGCACTTTTTGCGTATTGGCGTGCGACACTTCAATATAAAAACCGTGCACGCGGTTGTATTCGACTTTCAATGTGCTGATGCCAGTGCGCGCTTTTTCGCGTGCTTCGAGTGATAATAAAAATTCACCGCAATTATTTTGTATGCCGCGCAATTCATCCAGTTCGGCATCGTAGCCGTCACGAATGATGCCGCCCTCGCGCAATACCGATGCCGGTTCGTCGAGCAATGAATTATTTAATATAATCAATAGGTTACTGTCGCATGCCAAATCGCTGGAAAGTTGCAGCAGGCGCGGGCTGTCGAGGGTGTTCAATACGTTTTGCATAGCCGGTAACAACGTCAACGCATCGCGCAAGCCGGACAAATCGCGCGGGCGCGCCGACTTCAATGCGATGCGGCCGGTAATGCGTTCGATGTCGGCCATTTGTTTCAGCGCATCATGCAATTTTTTTTGTGCGTTGTTGTTTTGCGCCAGAACCGAGACGGCGTCGTGGCGCAGCTTCAATGTTTCGCGCTTGCGTAGAGGATGATGCAACCAATGCCGCATCAGGCGACTGCCCATGCTGCTGGCACTGGCATCGAGTTGCGACAATAAAGTCGGCGCTGCTTCGCCGCGCAAGGTTTCGCTGATTTCCAGATTGCGCCGCGTCGCCGCGTCCATCAATACGTATTCGCTCGCGTGTTCCAGCGTGATGCCGGTGATGTGCGGCAGCGCGCCTTGTTGCGTACGCCGCGTATATTCCAGCAACGCACCGGCTGCGCCGATCACGCTGAGCGAATTTTCAATACCGAAGCCTTGTAAATCATGCACGCTGAAATGCGCTTTTAACGCGCGTTCCGCCATGCCTGCGTCGAATTGATACAGCGGTAATTTTTTTATCACGCAGCGCGTGCTGCTGATGGCATATTCTTGCGGCGCAAGTAATTCGGCCGGCTGCAGTCGCTCCAGCTCGGATGAAATATGCGCAGCAGAAATTTGCTTCACGCGAAAATGTCCGTTAGCTAAATTTAACCATGCGATTCCGATCAATTCGCCTTGCGGATAAAGCGCCAGCAACAAGCTGTCTTTATTTTCATTCAGTAATGCGGAATCCGTCAGCGTGCCCGGTGTAACAATACGCGCGACTTTGCGCTCGACCGGGCCTTTGGAAGTAGCCGGGTCGCCGATCTGTTCGCAAATGGCAATCGATTCGCCCAGCTTCACCAGCTTGGCTAAATACTGTTCGGCCGCGTGATACGGCACGCCGGCCATTTTGATCGGTGTGCCCGCCGTCGCGCCGCGTGAGGTGAGCGTGATGCCGAGCAGCTTCGCCGCACGCTCGGCGTCGTCGAAAAACAATTCGTAAAAATCCCCCATGCGGTAGAACACCAGCATGTCCGGGTAGTCGGCCTTGATGCGCAAATACTGCTGCATCATCGGCGTATGTTTTTCCAAGCCGATCGCGGCGTGATTCATAACTATTTGATTATATTAAATTTTTTGTTATGCGCAAAAGGGCATAACAAGTCAAAGTGGAGCGATATTGTAACGTGGATATGTCAGGCTGATTGATGCAATTTTTACCGGAATACTAAAGACAAATGAACGGTTATTTCAGCCGATGTTTATGCAGGACCACCATCGCGACGCCGCCGAGTATGGCAATCGAGGAAATAAAAAATCGCAGTGTAATCGGTTCGGCCAAAAAAATAATGCCGCCTGCGGCAGCGATCACCGGCACGCTAAGTTGAACGGTAGCGGCGCTGGTCGCGCGCAAATGCGGCAAGGCGGTGTACCACAGCGCATAGCCGACACCGGAAGTTAATGCGCCAGACAACATCGCGTAAATAACTCCAGTGCTGTCG
>JBEEJL010000241.1:0-8569 GCA_041169175.1 Pseudomonadota bacterium
CAAACCGGACGTCACCATATTGCGAATCGTCTCCAACGAATTACCCGGCTGCGTATCGCCGCGCGCGTATAGTTTCGGGCAGGCTTCAGCGACTTGATTGCTGAAGCAATGACCGGAGTCGAGCAACAGGACGCGCTCAGGTGCTAACTCTTTGGCTTTGATTTCCTTTTTGCTTGCCCATGCGTGACTAGCTGGCACCATCACATCAAACGGTTCATCATATAAACCACGCGTCATCACGCTACTATCGCCGAACGGCAAAGCAATAATAATCGCGTCAAGCGCGCCCTGCTTTAATCGCTGCTCCAAATTCGCTGTCGTATTTTCTTCTACTTCCAGCGGCATATCAGGCGCGAGTTTACGTAACGCAGGAATCAAGTCGGGCAATAAATACGGGCCGATGGTGTAAATCACACCCAGGCGCAACGCGCCGATTAGCGGATCGTGCCCTTCTGCTGCCAAGGGTTTTATTTTTGCCGCCTCGTCCAACACGCATTGCGCTTGCTCAACAATGCGCACGCCGATTGGCGTGAGCGCGATGTCGGTTTTGCTACGTTCAAAAATCTGAACGCCTAATTCGGCTTCCAGCTTCTGAATGGAAATAGATAACGCCGGTTGCGTGACAAAGCATATTTCCGCCGCACGGCGAAAGTTACGTTCGTGCGCCACAGCCAAGATATATTTCAAGTCATTTAGCGTCATTTTTACTAAGTAATTGATTATATTAAACTTTAATGATTAATTAAATTTATCATCATCATCAAAATATACAATTAGATTAATGATGTGTCAATGCGTAAAGTGATTCCATCGCGCAGGAATTTATACGTTACCCTATCTTCGGCACGACAATTTCATCGCGAGCTTGGCTTGTTTCAAGTTAAGGATACCTATCCTCTTAAACCTAAGGAGAAAACTATGTCAACCGAAACCAAATGCCCAGTAATGAGCGGCGCACCTAAACACACGGTGGCTGGAACCAGAACCAATGCGGACTGGTGGCCGAATCAGCTTAATCTGAATATTTTGCACCAGCAATCCGCGCTGTCCAATCCTATGCACGAGGACTTCAATTACGCAGAGGAATTCAAAAGCCTGGACCTGCACGCCGTCATTAAAGACCTGACGGCCTTGATGACGGATTCGCAGGGCTGGTGGCCTGCGGACTACGGCCACTACGGGCCATTCTTCGTGCGCATGGCATGGCACGCTGCCGGCACTTACCGTATTGCCGATGGTCGCGGCGGCGCGGGCTCAGGCTCGCAGCGTTTTGCGCCTCTGAATAGTTGGCCCGATAACGGCAACCTTGATAAAGCGCGCCGACTACTTTGGCCAGTGAAACAAAAGTACGGTCGTAAGCTGTCATGGGCCGACCTGATGGTTCTAGCCGGAAATGTCGCGATGGACTCTATGGGCTTCAAGACCTTTGGCTTCGCTGGCGGTCGCCCGGACATCTGGGAGCCGGAAGCCGATATTTATTGGGGAGCTGAAGCCACTTGGTTAGGCGACGAGCGCTACACCGGTGATCGTCAGCTCGACAACCCGCTGGGCGCTGTTCAAATGGGCCTGATCTATGTGAATCCGCAAGGGCCGAATGGCAAGCCGGATCCGCTTGCTTCAGCGCGCGACATCCGCGAGACTTTTGCGCGGATGGCAATGAATGACGAGGAAACCGTTGCACTGACCGCAGGCGGACATACTTTCGGCAAATCTCATGGCGCAAATGAAGAAAGCTTTATCGGCCGCGAACCGGAAGCTGCGGGCATCGAAGAACAAGGTTTTGGCTGGAAAAACAGTCATGCCAGCGGTGTAGGTGTTCATGCCTTTACCAGTGGCATCGAAGGTGCCTGGACCAACAACCCAACCAAATGGGACAACGGTTATTTTGAAAACTTGTTCGGTTACGATTGGGTGCTGACCAAGAGCCCTGCCGGCGCGCATCAGTGGACGCCCCAGCAGACTTCTGCAGCAGACAGCGTGCCTGACGCGCATGATAAAACCAAACGTCACGCGCCAATGATGACGACAGCCGACATGGCGATGCGTATGGACCCGGCTTACGAAAAAATTTCGCGGCGCTTTATGGCGAATCCGCAAGAGTTTGCCGATGCCTTCGCGCGCGCTTGGTACAAGCTGACGCACCGTGACATGGGACCGCGTGCGCGCTATCTGGGTCCGCTCGTACCAAAAGAGGTACTGATTTGGCAAGACCCGATTCCAGCAGTTGATCACAAGTTAGTTGACGAGAAAGATGTTGCTGGCCTGAAAGCTAAGATTCTCGCCTCCGGCCTTTCCATCGCGCAACTGGTGACCACGGCTTGGGCATCGGCCTCGACGTTTCGCGGCAGCGACAAGCGCGGCGGTGCCAACGGCGCACGCATTCGCCTCGCGCCGCAGAAAGATTGGCAAGTCAACCAACCCGCTGAACTAGCCAAAGTCCTGCCGAAGCTGGAAGCGATTCAAAAGGACTTCAACGCCGCGCAATCTGGTGGCAAGAAAATTTCGCTGGCCGACCTGATTGTTCTGGGCGGCTGCGCGGCCGTCGAAGCGGCAGCGAAAAAAGCTGGCCACGCTGTAACGGTTCCTTTCTCACCAGGTCGCATGGACGCAGCGCAAGCGCAGACTGATGTAGATTCGTTCGCGGTGTTGGAGCCAACCGCCGATGGATTCCGCAACTACTTGCGCAAAGGGCATGAAGCATTCGCGGCTGAGCTTCTGTTAGATAAGGCAAACCTGCTTACGCTGACCGCACCCGAAATGACGGTTTTGATCGGCGGTATGCGCGCCTTGAATGCAAACTTCGCCCAATCCGCAAACGGTGTTTTCACCCAGCGGCCTGAAACGCTGACCAATGATTTCTTCGTCAACCTGCTAGACATGCACACCAAGTGGCAAAAGTCTGCTACGAGTGAAGGCGTGCTTGAGGGACGTGATCGGGCCAGCAACGAGATCAAATGGACGGGCACTGTGGTTGATCTTGTCTTCGGTTCGAATTCTCAGCTGCGATCTCTCGCAGAAGTCTATGCGTGCAGCGACTCGCAGCAGGCGTTCGTGCATGACTTTATCGCAGCATGGAATAAGGTGATGAATCTGGATCGCTACGATCTGGCGTAATTACCCATTCAAAAACCTCGGCATCACGCGCCTCTGCTTCTGCAGGAGCGCGTGAATATTTTTCTGATAGCTAGTTTAAATAATAAGAATACGCCAAACTTTGTTCGCTAAAAGAAACCGAAGGTATCCCTAAAGCCACAGAAATGATTACACTGTTAGCCGAACGACAGGAAGCCGTGGCACGCACTGCGCGTTCGATTTTCCCGATGGTGGACCAAGCGCAATACGAACCCAGCGCCGATTTACTCACCCAGCGCACGCAAGTAGGCGAAAAAACCGCGTAAAGGTTACGCAGCAAGCTTGAGAAATAGTGCGGGGAACTGCTGAATCGGTCCTTCGACAAGCTCAGGACGAACGGTGGTTTTTCGCGCGATATAGATTACGCTCGTGGTCAGCCTGTCGAATCATGAACGTAATTACTTTTATAATTTATTAAATAAAATCAAATACTTATGAATAACACCCTTATCATCATTGGAAGCGGACTTGCGGGCTACACGTTGGCGCGCGAGTTACGCAAGCTGGATAAAACTACACCGCTAATATTGATCACGCGCGACGCGGGCGATTTTTATTCCAAACCGATGTTGTCGAACGCCTTTGCGCAAAACAAAACGGCGGAGCAATTAGTGACGACGCCTGCTGATGCAATAGCAGCGCAACTCGATATTACTTTGCACAAGCGCACCGAAGTGAAATTCATTGATAAGGTTGCGCGACGTGTAGAAACTTCCGCCGGAAATTTTGATTACGCCAAATTAGTTTTTGCAGTGGGCGCAGATCCGATTCGCTTGCCGCTTGCAGGAAACGCTGCGGACGAAGTTTTGTCAGTGAATGACATCGCCGACTACGCGCGCTTTCGTGAGCGTGTCGCCGCCAAAAAACACATCGCCATTATCGGCGCGGGTTTAATCGGTTGCGAGTTTGCTAATGACTTGGCCAACGCTGGCTACCAAGTCACGGTGATCGACCCCACTGCCTATCCGCTATCCAGCTTATTGCCCGAAGCGGCGGGTAAACAATTACTCGAACCGTTAAAAAAAATCGGCGTCACGTTCCGCTTTGGCGTCGCCGTATCCGCCGTGGATAAAAACCACGCAGCTTATACACTGACCTTGAACAATGACGAAACGCTGCACGCCGATCTCGTCCTCTCCGCCGTCGGCCTGCGCCCTCGCACGTCGCTTGCTCGCGAAACCGGCCTCACAGTCAATCGCGGCATCGTCGTCGATCAACATGCGCAAACCAGCGACGCGAATATTTACGCCCTCGGTGATTGCGCTGAATATCACGGCGGCCTCACCCTGCCCTATGTGATGCCGATCATGCACGCCGCGCGCGCACTGGCGCAGACGCTCGCAGGTACGAGCACTGCCATCGCGTTTCCGCCTATGCCGGTTATTATCAAAACACCTGCGCATCCTGTCGTTATCCAACCCGCGTCAAAAAATATTACGGGAGCATGGCAAATGCTCGACGAGATTGGCGGCGTAAAAATGACTTTTGTCGATAGCAAAAACAATATTCACGGCTTCGTACTCACTGGCACGAAAACTGCAGAGCGACAGGCAATGTTGAAATTACTCTTTCTCTAAGCAATTGTTTTTCATTGGCTAATAATCGTCGTCACAATTGATTACATTGTCTGCTTCAAACGCACAATTTCCTCGGTTGTGGTGGCGCAAACATCCCGCTACCATGCTTGCACTCGCAAACTTCAGGTAAGCGAGCACTGGGTCAATCTCTGCGTACAACTAATATCTTTAGGAGAAAGCTTTGAAGATGAAATTCAACATTTTGGCACTCGCAATTACTGCGTTGGCATCCAGCAGCGCATTCGCCGCCCACGACGATCACGCCGCCACTAAGCGCGCGCATGGTCATTTGAAAAACAACCCTACGGCAGCCAATATCTCGCAAGACGATGCCCTCAAAGCCAACGATGTTATCGAAGACAATGACGGCACATCGCATGTGCGCTTTGAGCGCAAACACAAAGGTTTGGACGTCATCGGCGGCGACTTTGTCGTTCACTCCGACGCACAAGGCAAAATGAAACACGTCAGCAAAAGCCTGAAGGCCGCGCTAAAACTGAACACGACACCTGCGCAATCTGCCGCCGCTGCCGAAAAACACGCGCAGTCACAATTTGCAGGCGCTTCGACTGTCAGCAGCAACCTGGTCATTCACGCGCGCGGCGATTCGCCGAAGCTGGCCTATGATGTTTTAGTCACCGGCGAACAAGCCGACGGCACGCCGAGCGAAATGCATTACATCGTCGATGCCAATAACTTAAACGTGATCGAGCAGTGGGACGACATCCATACCGCGCCCGCGACGGGCACCGGCAACAGTTTGTTCTCCGGTACAGTGCCGCTATCAACCAATAGCCTGACCACCGGCTTTGAATTACGCGACACCACGCGCGGCGGTCACTACACCACCGACTTGAGAAATCGCACATCGGGCGGCAGCGTTTTTACCGACGCCGATAATAACTGGGGCAACTATCTCACCACCAGTACCGTCAGCGCTGCAGTTGACGCAACCTACGGCCAAAACCTGACTTGGGATTATTTCAAAAACATGTTCGGACGAAATGGTATCGCCAACGACGGTCGCGGTGCTTTCACCCGCGTGCATTACAGCCGCAACTACGTCAATGCGTTCTGGAGCGACTCCTGCTTCTGTATGACCTACGGCGACGGCGACGGCGTGACCTACAAACCGCTAGTGACAGTAGATATCGCAGGCCACGAAATGACCCACGGCATCACCAGCCGTACTGCAAAGCTGGTTTATTCTGGCGAATCCGGTGGACTCAACGAAGCCATGTCCGATATTTTCGGCACGCTGGTGGAATACTCGGGCCAAACTGCAGGCAACCCAGCCAACTATTTAGTCGGCGAGCGTATTTACACCGTCAATGCCGGCGTGACGTATCCGACCAAAGCGCTGCGTTACATGTTCAAACCGAGCATCGACACCCGTTCGCCTGATTGCTATGTCAGCACATTGGGCACACTCGACGTGCATTACTCGTCCGGCGTAGCCAACCACTTCTTCTACTTGTTAGCAGAAGGCGCAGTCACTCCAACCGGCTTCACCACCGCACCAAGCGCCTTAGTGTGTAACGGCAACACCGCCATTGCAGGTATCGGTCGCGACGCAGCCGCACGCATCATGTATCGCGCCTTAACGGTTTACATGACTTCCTCAACCAACTACGCAGGCGCACGCGTAGCCACGTTGAAAGCCGCAACGGATTTGTATGGCTTGAACTCAGCCAACTACAACGCTGTTGCAGCAGCGTGGAGCGCCGTAAGCGTGAACTAAGTTTTGCGTTTCTGAAAAATGTAGAATGGATGCAAGCTATAATTTACATTGCACCTTTCACATCGCAGCAAACTAAAACTGGCCCGCAAGCGGGCCAGTTTTTTTTCGACCAAAAAGTAGGGTGCGCCGTGCGCACGCGTTACGCTCTGAATGACAGCCATGCACACCGGATTCATCACTCCGCTTGCGCACGACGCACCCGCCAAATAAAAATGTACGATGTGCTGAGGCACGAAGCGCATCGTTCAGCGCAAGTGTAGGCGGATAAATCTTAAATCCCCCCTACCCCCCCTTTTTCAAAGTGGGGAACAAATTCAAAAGTGAAGCTATAGACCTACAATTGCAATGACGGGACCAGCCCGCCGATACGAAGAAAGAATTCTCCCCCTTAGAAAAAGGGGGATTAAGGGGGATTTAACGGATCAGAACAAACAGCCAACCACCCCTGCCACAAAAAGTAGGGTGCGCCGCGCGCACGCGTTACGCTTAATCCGGCGAGCGCAGATGTAATTCAAAGAGTAACGCGTGCGCACGGCGCACCCTACCAAACCCCACATACTTTATAATGGGCGAATTCAATTTGCAGTGACTGAAACAACCCATGTCCACCGACAACAAAAACGCCACCACCTCCCACATCACCAACTTCGTGCGCAACATCATCGACGCTGACATCGCCTCGAACAAATGGGGCGGGCGCATCGCGACGCGGTTTCCGCCGGAGCCAAATGGTTATTTGCACATCGGCCATGCCAAATCGATTTGCCTCAACTTCGGCCTCGCGCGTGATTACGGCGGTGTGTGCCACATGCGCTTTGACGACACCAACCCGGAAAAAGAAGAGCAGGAATACGTCGATACCATCCTCGACACAGTCAAATGGCTGGGTTTTAGCTGGGGCGATAACCTTCACTATGCCTCTGATTATTTTGAGAAAATTTATCAGTTCGCCGAAGTATTAATCAGCAAAAATAAAGCCTACGTCGATAGCTCGACACCGGACGAAATCCGCGCACTGCGCGGCACGCTCACCGAAGGCGGCAAAGCCTCGCCCTACCGTGATCGCAGCGTAGCAGAAAATTTGCAACTGTTTCGCGACATGCGCGCCGGTAAATTTCCTGATGGCGCGCATGTGTTGCGCGCCAAAATCGACATGGCCTCGCCCAATATCAATTTGCGCGACCCGGTGATTTACCGCATCCGCCGCGCCGAGCATCACCGCACCGGCAATACCTGGTGCATTTATCCGCTCTACGATTACGCCCATTGCGTCTCCGACGCGCTGGAAAAAATTACCCACTCCGTTTGCACCTTGGAATTTGAAGACCACCGCCCGCTCTACGATTGGGCGTTGAACGAACTCAAAGAAGCAATAGGCTGGCATCCGCAACAAATCGAATTCGCGCGGCTCAACCTCACGTACGTCGTGATGAGCAAACGCTTTCTCAAACAACTGGTCGATCAACAACACGTCAGCGGTTGGGACGACCCGCGCATGCCCACCCTCGTCGGCGCGCGTCGGCGCGGCTACACGGCGGCGGGCTTCCGCGCCTTCGCCGAGGGCATTGGCGTGAGCAAAGCCGATAGCTGGATCGACTACAGCGTGCTCGAAGACTGCATGCGCGATGATCTGAACGAACACGCCTCGCGCCGCATCGCCGTGCTCGACCCGCTCAAACTCATCATCGACAATTATCCTGACGGGCAGGAAGAACAATGCTTCGCGCCTAACCATCCGCAAAAACCGGAGTTAGGAAAACGCGCCGTGCCCCTGAGCAAAGAACTGTGGATAGAGCGCGAAGACTTCATGGAAACGCCGAGCAAAGGCTACTTTAGATTATTCCCCGGCAACACCGTGCGCCTGCGCTACGGCTACGTCATCAAATGCCTCAGCGCAGACAAAGACGCCAACGGCCACATCACCGCCGTGCATGGCGAATACAGGCCCGACTCCAAATCCGGCACAGCAGGCGCAGACACCTACAAAGTCAAAGGCAACATCCACTGGCTATCGGCCAAACACGCGCACCAAGCCGAAGTGCGTCTATACGACCGCCTATTCAAAGTCCCCCACCCCGGCGCAGGCGACAAAAATTATCTCGACGACATCAACCCCAAC
>JBEEJL010000242.1:0-7616 GCA_041169175.1 Pseudomonadota bacterium
CGCTACGGTCAGTATTTCAAGCCCGAAGGTGATGTAACCAATAAAGTGCCGCGTCAAATTACCGCAGTGCGTGGTGATTTATCAATCAAAGTATCGGTTGATAACTGGATTGCCCGTAATAACCAATAAGCTGTAAAAAAATAAAATGACATCTATTTTGCCGGGACCGGATTATCCGGCTCCGGCAAAATTAAATCTGTTTCTGCATGTCGTAGGTCGTCGTCCTGACGGCTATCATTTACTCCAAACCGTTTTTCGTTTTATCTCGCATGGCGATAGCTTGCGCTTTCGCCCGCGCAATGATGGCGTGATTGCGCGCGTCAACGAACTTGCCGATGTTCCGGCCGAATCCGATTTGTGCGTACGCGCCGCGCGGCTATTGCAGCAGAAAAGCGGCTGCAAGCTGGGCGCGGATATCGAGCTGGATAAAAAACTGCCGATGGGCGGCGGGCTAGGCGGCGGCAGTTCCGATGCGGCTACGGTGTTGATTATATTGAATAAATTATGGGGTGTCGGCTTGAGTCGAGCCGAGCTGCAAGAATTGGCTGTGCCATTAGGCGCTGACGTGCCGGTATTTATTTTTGGCCGCAATGCCTTCGCCGAAGGCGTGGGCGAACAGTTGCAAGCCATCGAGTTACCGCCTGCGTGGTATGTGGTTTTGCAGCCCCCCGTGCTGGTTTCCACGCCTCTTGTCTTCTCAGCGCCAGAATTGACACGACACACGAAAACCATCAAAATATCGGACTTTTCTGCTTGCGCGCAAGACTTAGCCGCCGCAGACGGATTTCATAATGATTTGCAGGCCGTCGTTTGCGCAAAATACCCTGAAGTTGCCGACTATTTGGCATGGTTGGATGCGCAAGCAAAAGAATTTAACGGCAGCGCGAGAATGACCGGATCCGGCGCGTGTGTATTTGCCGAATTCGCTACTCGTGATGCAGCCGAGAAAGTTTTCGCAAGATTGCCGCAAGGAATGCAAGGTTTTGTAGCACAAGGATTAGAAAAGCATCCGCTGTTGGGCTTAGCGGAAAAATGAATGATGATGCCCTGATTAAGTTGGAGATCTAAGCAAGACTAGGCGCGGACAAAAAATAGCGCCGCCGTATAGTGGTTCCTATATAAGGCGTTATTTTTTGTTCGCAACGACGTATTGCGACGATATCCAGCTTAAGCAGGGCATCAAAAGCAATGATGGGGAGTCGCCAAGTGGTAAGGCACCGGATTTTGATTCCGGCATTCGTAGGTTCGATCCCTACCTCCCCAGCCAGTATTTTTTTCGACCCGTTATAGGTCGAACGACAACAGGGGCGGGTATCCGTAGCCAATTTTATAAGGGCGGATTTCCGCCCCAGTGCATTTTTTAGGATAGACCGTGGCATACGATAACCTGATGGTCTTCACCGGTAACGCCAATAAGAAAATGGCGGAAGAAGTCGCGCGGCATCTCAACATTCATCTTGGGCGTGCGACAGTCGGTCGTTTTTCCGACGGCGAAGTCAACATCGAGTTGATGGAAAATGTGCGCGGCAAAGACGTTTTTATTTTGCAATCCACCTGCGCGCCGACCAACGATAGCTTGATGGAAATCATGGTCATGGCCGATGCGCTACGTCGTTCGTCGGCAGGCCGCATCACTGCAGCGATTCCGTATTTCGGTTACGCACGCCAAGATCGCCGTCCGCGCTCCGCGCGCGTGGCGATTACCGCCAAAGTGGTGGCGAATATGTTGTCCGGCGTCGGCGTCGATCGCGTGTTGACCATGGATTTGCACTCGGATCAGATCCAAGGTTTTTTCGATATTCCGGTAGATAATATTTACGCCACGCCGATTTTGCTCGGCGATGTGTGGAAGCATGACTATCAAGATTTAATGATCGTGTCGCCCGACGTAGGCGGTGTGGTGCGCGCGCGTGCTCTGGCGAAGCGCCTCGAAGCGGATCTCGCCATTATCGACAAGCGTCGTCCCAAGCCGAACGTCGCGCAAGTGATGAACGTGATCGGTGAAGTGAAAGACCGTACTTGTATCATCATGGATGACATGGTCGATACCGCGAATACTTTGTGTGAAGCGGCGCAAGCCTTGAAAGATCGCGGTGCGAAACAAGTCCTCGCTTACTGTACTCATCCGGTGTTGTCGGGCAAAGCTATCGAGCGCGTGACCAATTCCGTGCTCGATGAATTGGTTGTCACCGACACGATTCCATTAAGCGCCGCTGCGCTAGCGTGCAAAAAAATTCGCTCGTTAAGTATCGCGGGCCTGTTGGCTGAAACGATTAAACGTATCAGCGAAGAAAATTCCGTCAGTTCATTATTTATGGAATAGTGTTGTAAGTATTTGATTTAATTAATTTTTTAATATCGTTTGCTGGTCGCGGTAAACGAAACTTCAGGAGCAACAAATGGATATCATCGTCAAAGCAGTGACACGCAAAGTACAGGGCACCGGAGCGAGCCGCCGCCTGCGCATTGCAGAAAAAGTTCCGGGCATTCTCTACGGTGCAGATAAAGCCCCCACCTCTATCGAGATCGATCACAACGCGCTATATCATCAGTTGCGTCGCGAAGCATTTCACGCCTCCATCCTCACCATGGAACTCGATGGTAAAAATGAAACCGTGTTGTTGCGCGATGTGCAGCGTCACCCGTTCCGCGAAATCGTATTACACGTCGATTTCCAGCGCATCGACCCGACCAAGAAAATGCACATGAAAGTGCCGTTCCATTTCATGAATGCCGACATCTGCCCCGGTGTGAAGATTTCCAGTGGTATCGTCAGCCATGTGATGAACGAAGTGAACATCGCCTGCTTGCCGGCCGATTTGCCCGAGTTCATTGAAGTGGATTTGACCAACCTTGCTGCCGGCCACTCACTGCACTTGTCGCAAATTGTTTTGCCTAAAGGTGTCACGCTGGTTCATGGCACAACAAAAGAAGATCCCTCTGTCGCCACTATCATCATCCCGCGTGCCGTAGCGTCGGAAGAAGCGACTGCCGCCACTGCGGCTGCCGATGTACCGGCCGCCAAGCAGAAAGAAAAAGAAGCCGCACCTGCCGCAGCTGGTAAAGATGCGAAAAAAGACGACAAGAAGAAATAAGTTTATTTTTTGCTGTTTGAATAGATTGAAGCCCGTCGAACTGATGGGCTTCATTTTTTGTGCAATTCGCATTTGATAGGCGCGATAATAACGCCATGAGCCAAATCAAATTAATTGTCGGCCTCGGCAACCCGGGCAACGAATACCGCGATACACGCCACAACGCGGGTTTCTGGTGGGTCAATCAACTCGCTGCCGAAACCGGCGCGCGCTTTAATCGCGAAAGCAAATTCGGCGCAGAAGTTGCGCGCGTGAACAAAGCCGGTTGCGACGTGTGGTTGCTCAAGCCGTTGAGTTATATGAATGAGTCAGGATTGTCGGTCGGTGCGGCGGCACGTTTTTATCGCATCGAAACGGAAGAAATTTTGGTCGTGCATGACGAACTCGATTTACCCAACGGTACGGCGCGGATGAAAAAAGGCGGCGGCCACGGCGGGCACAATGGCCTGCGCGATATTATTGCGCATCTCGGCTCAACAGAATTCTGGCGCTTGCGTATCGGCATCGATCATCCGGGTGACAGAAATAAAGTCGTCGATTATGTGCTGCATGAACCAAGCTGTGACGAAATGGACGAAATCGAAATGGCTATGCGCAAAGCGCTGAAACTATGGCCGCAGATAGTGAAGGGCGACCATAGCACCGCGATGAAAGAATTACATTCCAAAACGGAATAAAAACCTTCACCACAGAGACACAGAGGCACAGAGAAAGTCAAAAACAAAAACTTGAATTTATTTTATACATCGCTGAAGAAATTACAGTTTTGAAATGATTAGTTTTGCTTTTCTCTGTGCCTCTGTGTCTCTGTGGTAAAAATTTTTAACCTAATAAATCAGGAAAAATCATGAGTCTTCAATGCGGTATCGTCGGCCTGCCCAACGTAGGTAAATCCACTTTATTCAACGCGCTGACCAAAGCCGGCATCGCGGCGGAAAATTATCCGTTTTGTACTATCGAGCCGAACATCGGTATCGTCGAAGTGCCCGATCCGCGCCTCGCGCAATTGGCGGCGATTGTGAATCCGCAAAAAATCCAATCGGCGATTGTCGAGTTCGTCGATATTGCCGGTCTTGTCGCTGGCGCGTCGAAAGGCGAAGGCTTAGGCAATCAGTTTCTCGCTAATATCCGCGAGACCGACGCGATTGCGCACGTCGTGCGCTGCTTTGTCGATGACAACGTGATTCACGTTGCCGGAAAAATCGACCCGATCAACGACATCGAAGTTATTCACACTGAACTCGCATTGGCCGATTTAGGTACTATAGAAAAAGCGGTGGTGCGCACGAATAAACTCGCGCGCGCAGGCGATAAAGATGCGATCAAAATGGCCGCGCTACTGGACCGGGTAGAAAAACATTTGAACCAAGGCCAGCCAGTGCGCGGCATGAATCTCGACGCCGACGAACAAGCGATGATTAAACCGGTGTGCTTGATCACGGCCAAGCCTGCGCTGTATGTCGCTAACGTAGCAGACCACGGTTTTGAAAATAACCCCATGCTCGACAAAGTACGCGAGTATGCGAAAAAAGAAAATGCACCGGTCGTCGCCATCTGCGCCTCACTCGAAGCCGAAATCGGCGACATGGACGACGCGGACAAAAATGAATTTCTTGCCGACATGGGCTTGAAAGAACCCGGGCTGAATCGATTGATTCGCGCCGCGTTCACATTGCTCGGTTTAGAAACTTATTTCACCGCAGGTGTGAAAGAAGTTCGCGCCTGGACCGTCCATATCGGCAGCACTGCACCGCAAGCAGCGGGCGTGATCCACACCGATTTCGAACGCGGATTTATTCGCGCCGAAGTCATCGCGTTCAATGATTACATTCAATTTAAAGGCGAGTCAGGCTCAAAAGAAGCGGGCAAAATGCGCCTTGAAGGCAAAGAATACATCGTCAAAGATGGCGACGTAATGCATTTCCGCTTTAATGTTTAATAATTAAATAGTTAAATATAATCAAATAGTTATTGTATGTCCGTAGGGTGCGCTCGCGCACCATAAAAGTTACTCGAGTAGGGATGGTAGATGATGATTTGGTGCGCGAGCGCACCCTAGCAATTCGCTCTCGTGTAATGCAATATGCGAACGATTTTAATTAAAGAGACATCATGATTCGTCCAGTCGAGCCACGCGACGTCGAAGCCATCGCCAAAATTTATAACCACTACGTTCTCAACACTATCATCACTTTTGAAGAAATCGAAGTGAGTACAGAAGAAATGTCGGCGCGCATCAAACAAATTCAATCCGCCAATATGCCGTGGTTAGTGGCGGAACAAAATGGCGTGGTCGTCGGTTACGCTTACGCCTCAACCTGGAAAGCCCGCGCCGCATACCGCCACACACTTGAGAGCACGGTCTATCTCGACCCTGCACAAACAGGAAAAGGCATCGGCAGTAAACTTTACGATGCGCTATTTGCTTTGTTGCGCGAAAAATCTATTCACGTCGTCATCGGCGTCATCGCCTTACCCAATGAAGCCAGCATCATCCTGCACGAAAAATTCGGCATGCATAAAGCCGCGCATTTCAGCGAAGTCGGTTTCAAATTTAATCGTTGGTTGGATGTGGGTTACTGGCAAGTTACGCTCGATGCGTAGGCTGGGTTGATAAGGCCAGCATTTCAAAGGTTTTTTCAGCCTGCAATTTTGTGTTGGCCTCGGCAGTTTTGCTGGGCTTATCAGCCCAGCCTACTGCACTGCGCACGAACTAACGTTCATGTGTGCTGTTACGCGTTGTGCTCGCAAGTGCATTTTCGTGCGCGGTGCGCACGCTGCGCGCAATCACTTTTCTCTGGCTAAAACTGGAAAGAAAAAAAACGGCCCGCATAGCGGGCCGTTCAATTTACAGCTTGCTACAGGAGGGGTCTCAATCTTCGAGTTCGAGTTCGCCTTGATTAGCGCCAGTGGCGTCGATCGAGGTATCCGTCGCCAAGCCAGCGGCTTTGGATTTTGCTTTCACGATTGTGCCTGCAGGGGCCTTAGCGAGGAACGCTGCCAAGTCGGCTACGCTGCCGCCACGTCTGTCTTCGCCAGTAAAGAACTTGGTACCGCTGTCGATTTTAACGTCCACGCCTTGAATGTTCAGCGTGGTGCTGGTGGCAGTAGCGCCTGCTGCTAATGGGCCTTGAACCGACGCGCCGGTATCTTTATTGACATCTACGCGGGTGGCGATGAGGTCAGCGTCCTTTTTGTAGGCAGTGATGGATACATGTGCCGGATTTTTTACAACCGTCTCAAAGTTGCTGATATTGAACGGACGCGTGTTGTTGGCGCGGTCATCAAAGCGGGTGGCATCATTGACCAGGAATTTTTGACCAAGGACTGTCACGCTTTTCTCAGTGGCGCTTGATACAGAAGAGGCCACCAAGCCCGACAATTTCAGACGTGAAGAATCTTCGCCTTTGTTATCGCCTTTGGATTTGAATTCAATCTTGCTGGCGGTAAATACGCCGTTTGCGACCGAGCCTTTGGCTTCAACTTTCGCGCCCTCTTTCAAGTCGGCAACACTACCATTAGGGTAAGTGGTGGTGGCGGTAGTAGTTACTTTGATGCCGTTGATTTCAAAGTCGGTTGCAGAAGTGAACTTGGTGATCACGCCTTCCAGTTCAGATTTGCTCGCATCTTCTACTTTTTTGACTTTGACTTTAGTCGCAGTCAGCTTGCCAGCAGTCGGCGCAGTAGCGGCTTTAACGCGGACACGAATATTGTCGGCCAAAACAGCATTGGTCGGTACGATTTGCGCCGAGCCGTAATCAATCGTTAAGTCGCCGATTTTGAATTCTTTTTTGCCTGAGTCAAGACCAGTAATGGTGCCACGAACGCGATACTGTGCAACGGGACCTTGTTTCTCAATGCGTGTAGCGGTAATCACGCCGGCTGCGTCACGGAAGCCATGTACTTCGACCAAATCGCCTGCCTTAAGGTCGGCAATTAGACCGGTCGGACCAACGTTACTGTCAACTGAAGTATTGTTATCGATCAGGACTGTTTGACCCATGACTTTGATGGTCTTGGTTGCGCTGTCGTAAGCCGTATCTACCGGGCCTTTGACTTCAGCCGATTTTTCCATCGATTCCGCCACGCTGTTGCTGGCATCTTCGGCTTTGCCTTTGATTTCTACTACTTGGCCGACTTTCAGTTTGTCTTCGCCGATGATGTCATTTTCATCAGCGTCGTCATCAGTAATTTTGGCCGAGGAAGTTTTATGTTTCACGCCATTGACATAGACGCTGCCGAAACCGGAAATGGAGCCAGCACCAGTTGCTACGCCCGTGCCGCCGGTACCAATATCAGCAACATTGGTGCTACCGCCACCGCAAGACGCGAGTAGCAATCCCACGAGAGGTATTAGTAGCGCTAGAAATTTCTTGAATGTGTTCATGACATGCTCCTTTATAAACAAACTTCAGATCAAATAAAAACCAGTAAATCAATGAATATAATCAGTCGTCTATTTCGACTTCGCCATTGGTAGCGTTAATCGTGTTATCAGCCGCGCCCGTGTTGCTGCCTTTA
>JBEEJL010000243.1:0-3343 GCA_041169175.1 Pseudomonadota bacterium
ATCCCAGGCGCGCATCGGCTTGTGATCACCGGCGACATACAACACTAAATCGACGCCGCCCCAAGTTTTGACTAATTGATTTTGCGCCGCGCTGATTTGTTCGGTGACGGTGAGATCAAGCGGCAACACCAGCGCATTTTTTTCGTGACCTTTAACTAGTGCATTCAATATTTCAGCTTTGCGCGACGACACCGCTACGCGCGCATTTTTTTCTAGTAAAGCTTTGGTCAGCGCCGCGCCAATGCCGGTACTCGCGCCGATGATCCACACGCGTAAGTTGTTCCATTCAGTAATCGGCGGATTAAGCGGCATAGCCTGTTTTTAAGTTCAACGTTTTTTGAATGATAGCGTGACTTCGCCTAACTTGAAACCGAATTTGCTCATCTCGGCGCGGTTGAGCATGACTTTATCGTCCATCAAATACATCCAGTCATTGAAGTTGACATGGTAATTGGATTCGCCGACTTTCAAATCGAGCACATAGCGCCAGTTGAGCGCGTTGCCATAGGCTTCGCCGACCGCGCTGCCGACCACGTCGCCCGCCCTACCGCTGTATTCATGCGGGCCGAGTTTGGTGATGGTCCAGACGCGACGATCTTTGGTGCCGTCGGAGTAAGTGAAGTCTTCGTCCAGCGTGCCGACGTTGCCATTCCATTTCGCGTCAATCACGACTGTGAAGCGCTTGACTACTTTGCCCGAGCGATCTTGAAACATGCCCCATGCGTCGATAGTGCCGTTGAAATATTGTGCAAGGTCGAGCTCGGGTTTTTCTGCCGCGTAATCTTTCGGCACGACGCTCGCACAGCCTGATAAAAATATCAATAAAAACAAATAGATATGATTAATCTTCATTTTCGGCTCCAGTGTAAAATTTTACGGTTGATGATAAGACAATGCATGCGAGGGTTTGCTAGCCTGCGGTATAAATGTGAGCATCAGCGCCGCCAGTATTTTTAATGCGGAAGGCAGCAAAGCGTAAATCGCAGCAAGTGTCATGAGCGATTGCGCGCTGGGTGTCGTAGCGCCGGGTACATAACCGAGTCTGCTCAATAGCGGTAACGCAATGCCCGCCGCCAAGGCCAGGTTTAATTTGGTGACTAAATTCCATAGGCCAAAGTAAGCACCTTCGTTGCGCGGCTTGCCGCTGGCTTCATCGTGGTCGATGACGTCGGCCAACATCGACGGCGGCAAGGCTAAATCTGCGCCAAGCCCAAGGCCGGATAAAGCGCAAATAATCATGAATGCTGTGACATCGCCGCGCGACAAGCTAAACGCCCAGACGAATGAAATGACCGACAGCAACATGCCAGCGCGCCAAGCGCCGCGCTTGCCGATGCGTCGCGCCAACCATACCCATAGCGGCATGCCGGCCGCACCGGCAATAAAGTACACGATAAGAAATGCGGCTGACAGGTCGCTACGACCGATTACATCCTGCGCAAAAAATAGAAATAGCGTGGCGGGAATAGCAGCGGCGATGCCGTTGACTAAAAATGCAGCAAGCAAAAAACGAAACGGCCGGTTGGTAAAGGGCGCGCTGAGCGATTTGAAACCAGATAATGACGGGCCTGAATTTGTATAGGCTAATGGCCGCGGAGAAAATAACAACATGATGGCGCAACAAGCGATGGCCAGCGGAACGTACAGCGTGGCGAATTGGGCAAAGCCTTCACGCATGCCGACTTGGCGTGCAAAAATTTCCGGTAAGGCGGCGGCGAGCAACACACCTATCACTGACAGCCCCTCGCGCGCGGCAGTAATGCGCGTGCGCTCGTGCGGGTCGGCGGAAAGCTCGGCGCCATAAGCTTGATAGCTCACGCTCGCCATACTGAAGCCGAGATAGACCACCGTCAGCGAAAACATCAGCCATAGCGCGAGATGCTCAGCTCGCATGAGCGGATTGAACAAGGCAAGCATACCCGCGGCTAACAACAACACGCCAGCGCCGACAAAACCTAATCGTCCATAGACCCAATTACGCGAACGGTCACTCCACAGACCGAGCAAGGGATCGATGAAAGCGTCAGCCAGGCGCGCGACGAGTAGTAAACCGCCAACAGCCGCGAGATCAAGGCCGAGGTCGGCATAAAATTTAGGCACGTGAACGTAAATCGGTAGCGCTGCCATTGCCAGCGGCAAACCGAGTATGCCGTAGGCGAGCAAGCGCGGAAAAGAAATCAGGCTCAAGGAAGGCCCAGCAATTTTTTCCGCATGGATTGTTCGCTGGTGTTGGCTCCCAGCCAGATGGAAAAAAACGCTTCGGAAAATTCACTATCGTTGACCACGCCGAGCAATTTGTCGTGATTATAAAAGTGCGTGCCCTTGCTGGGTAAATGAACCCCGACCAAACGGTCGCCGTCTTTCACATCGGGGAATAATTTCTCCATGATGTCGCCCCATTTTTTTCTTTTGGCGTCATCGCCTGCGCTAGTGCGTTCCATTTCCTCGACGCTTTTTTGCGCCAGGGCTGCGCCTTTAATCGTGCGCGCATAACGAATGTCGAGCGCGAACGGGGTGAGCCATGACCATTTGCCCGCTGCCGCCCACAGGTTCGCGTCATATACATGAAAGCCGAATTTACGAAAACGTACGGCGCCTAACGGCGCTAACTCGGCCTGGGTTTCCTGCAACATCAGCGCTGGAAGCGGCGGTGCAGTGTCAGCGCAGGCAGGCGCAGCCAGGAAAATAATCAGCGAAGCCAGCAGAGAAAAAAAGGGTATCTTCATGACGACATCAAGACTGTTTGATTAATTCAATTTGCATGACATTGGTACGGCCGCTACGAAAGCCCGCTTCGCAATAGGAAAAATAAAAACGCCAGATACGTTGGAACGCATCGTCGAAGCCGAGTTTCTGCAATTCTTGCGGAATTTCATCGCAACGCAAGCGCCAGCGGCGCAAGGTTTCAGCGTAGTCCAAACCGAATTCGTGTTTGTCGCTCTGCGTCAGTCCGGCTAGTTTGGCTAAACCAACAAACACCGGCACCGAAGGCAACATGCCGCCGGGGAAAATAAATTGGCGGATGAAATCGCTTGATTTGCGGTAATAAGCAAACGCATCGGCGTCGATAGTGATAGTTTGAATAATAGCTTTTGCGCCTGGTTTGAGCACATTGCGCACTACCTCAAAGTAACCGGGCCAAAATTTTTCGCCCACGGCTTCAAACATTTCTATCGACACCACCGCGTCGAATTCGCCGCGTACGTCGCGGTAATCTTGCATAAGCAATTCGACTAAATTTGTCAGCCCCGCGTTAGCGATACGCTGTTGTGCAAAATCAAATTGCGCTTGTGAAATAGTGATGCCAGTAATTTTAACGCCGCGCGACTTGGCTGCATATTCG
>JBEEJL010000244.1:0-6565 GCA_041169175.1 Pseudomonadota bacterium
AATTACCTAATAATTCAATTAAATCAAATAGTTACAATTAAGCAGCAATCTTCGATTGATCGCCGTTTTTTTTCAATTTTCCATCCGGACCAACCACGCCCATCGACACAATGTATCTCAGCGCTTCATCGACACTCATATTGAGTTCATGCACCTGGCTTTTTGGCAGCATCATAAAAAATCCTGACGTCGGGTTTGGCGTGGTCGGCAAAAACACGCTGATGTGATCGCCTTGCAAATGTACCGCGACTTCTGCGCTCGGCACGCCGGTTACAAAAGCAATCGACCACGAACCGGCATGTGGATACTGAATCAACACCGCTTTACGAAACGCCTGACCGTTGGAAGAAAATAAAGTGTCGCTGACTTGCTTAACGCTGCTGTAAATCGATTTCACCACCGGAATGCGATTGAGCAAACTCTCCCATGCCAATAATAATTGCCGACCGAAAAAATTCGCTGCTAACACGCCGGTGAGAAAGATGATCAGCAAAGTGAGCAACGTACCCAGGCCGGGAATATTAAAACCTAAAAGCGTTTTCGGCTGATACGCAAGCGGCAATAACAGCAGCGTCTGGTCCATCGTATTGATAATGGTCTTCAACACCCAGACGGTAATCGCCAGAGGAATCAACACAACCAGACCGGTCAGGAAATATTTTTTCATGTCGTCAATAATCAGTGCGAACAATCGCTGCTATGCACGTGCGCAGCAGCGGGGGCGGCTTCGGTTTTCGTTTCTGTTTTGGTTTCTGTTTTTACGTCCGCTTTAGTTTCAGCGGTCGTGGTCGCGGCAGCGGCGGCAGGTTTAGTTTTGAAATCCGACGCATACCAGCCGCTGCCTTTCAACTGAAAGCCGGCAGCCGACAACATTTTATTCAGCGTACCTTTGCCGTTGCACGCCGGGCAATCGGTAAGCAAAGGGTCAGACATTTTTTGCAAAAAATCTTTTTGCATGCCGCAACTGCTGCAGCGGTATTCGTAAATAGGCATGTGTGCTCCTGCTAACTTCTAAAACAAGACGCGAATTATACCTTAAAGCCCGCCGTCACTTGCAGGTGTCGCAGAGGGAAAAACGCAAAGCAGGTTTCTAATCGGCTTGATAAAATAATAAAAATATCAATATAATCAATTATTTATAACTAAAGTAAAAAGGAGCCTTTCGGCTCCTTTTCCTTAGCTGGCTGACTAAACTAGATTAGAACGGAATGTCGTCCTCGAAATCATCAAACTTCGCCGCGTTACCTTTAGCTGCGCCGGACGGGGCTTTTTTCTCGCCTTGCGAGGGCGGGCCATCGCGTTCGGAACTATCGCCGCCACCCATACCAGGACGCGAGCCGAGCATTTTCATTTCGCTGGCGATAACTTCGGTGGTGTAACGATCTTTACCTTCTTTGTCTTGCCACTTGCGCGTTTCGAGGCGGCCTTCGACATAAATCTGACTGCCTTTTTTTAAATACTCGCCGGCGATTTCAGCCAGGCGACGATAAAACGTAATCCGATGCCATTCAGTTTTTTCTTGCTTCTCGCCGGCTTTGTCTTTCCAGGTTTCGGTCGTCGCAACGGTGATATTGGTGACCGCTTCGCCGTTCGGCATATAGCGCGTCTCGGGGTCTTTGCCTAAATTGCCGATGAGTGTGACTTTATTCAGTGAGGCCATGTTGATGCTCCTTATGTATTTGCGTTATGTAGGTGAAACAAATCCGTGACTCCCTCAACAGTTTGTTGCAAAACTACTGCGCGGTCAGATTTTGAATTTCCGGTGCTCAACGTATAAGGCATACGTTTCCGCTCCTCAATTCAAACTCAGCCCGCTCGCTACGTTTTTCAACAAACTGTTAATTTTCGGGGCTTCCCAGTAATTTTAATACAGCTTGCTCATCAAAGCCTGATTTATTTGTTTTGAGGATGGCGATACCCTCGCCCGCAATGACGATGGCCTCACGTACGCCGTCCAGTGCGAGCAATTTTTGCGTCAGTAATTTTGCTTCGACTTCATCCATCGTCGGCGCATGAAAACTGCGCGTGCGCACCAGCGCAGGCACCTTCATACCCAACGCGACAATCAACCACACCAACACCATCGCCGCACAAAACAGCATCACCGCCGACATGCCCCAGTGCTGCGAAAGCCAGCCGCCGACTGCCGCGCCGATAAAGGTGCCGAAAAATTGCAGGCTGCTGTAAATGCCCGACGCCGTTCCTTTTGCGCCGACCGGTGCGATGCGTGAAATCAGCGAGGGTAAATTAGCTTCGAGAATATTGAACGCGGTAAAAAATAATGTCAGCGCAATCAGCAAGCCCCACGTACTCGTCATGGAAAATTTCGCCACTAACAACGACACCAGTAATAACATAATCGCACCGATAAACACCGGTTTGGTTTGGCCTTTTACCTCAGCCAAAATCACCGGCGGCAACATCAGCACAAACGAAATCAACATCACCGGCAAATAAATTTGCCAGTGATGATCGGCGGCGATGCCTGCATCTTTCAAGGCAAACGGCACGACGACGAAGAGCGCCATTAAACACGCATGCAGCGCAAAAATGCCGACATTGAGCCGCTGCAGTTCACGCATCCTCCATACTTCGCGCAGCAAAGCCGGGCGTGCTTCCGCGTCGGAGTGAAACTGCGACGCGATTGGGTCGGGGACAATAAATTTCACTACCAGCATCGCAAATATTGCTAACACGCCAGTCATGGCAAAAATGCCCGGTACGCCAATCACGCGATTCAAAATCGGCGCGAGCATGAACGACACACCGAAAGTCACGCCGATGGTCGCGCCTATCATCGCCATCGCTTTAGTGCGATGCTCTTCGCGCGTGAGGTCGGCGAGCATGGCGATCACCACGGCCGATACCGCACCAGCGCCCTGCACCACGCGACCGAAAATAATCCAGTAAATATCGTGCGACGACGCGGCGATAAAACTACCGACGGCAAATAAACTTAAGCCGAAATACAGAACTCTTTTGCGTCCGTACTTGTCCGATAGCCAGCCGAAGGGAATTTGCAACGCAGCTTGCGTGAGGCCGTATGCGCCGAGTGCGATGCCGATCAATGTATGGTTCGTTCCGCCTGGCAAACTCGCTGCATATAAAGCGAACACCGGCAAAATAATAAACATACCGAGCATGCGCAAGCTGAAAATCGCCGCGAGGCCAAAGCTGGCGCGACGTTCCAGCGAAGTTAATTTTTCTGAGGTGGAATCAGTGGGCATAAAACAGAATTTGGTGTGTGGATTGTCATTTGCCGTAGTGATAAAACATTCACAACCCGGCATGGGAAAAGTTTGTTGAGTGGCGTATATTAACAGGTTGCCCAATTTCTCTCTAACCAGCTTGTGCGTCGAAACACTTCCGAGCAAGCATTAAAAATATTCAATATAATCAAATACTTATGGAATACATCAAAGTACGCGGCGCACGCACGCACAATCTCAAAAACATCAGCCTCGATATTCCACGCAATCAACTCGTGGTGATTACCGGCCTTTCCGGCTCGGGCAAATCGTCCTTGGCGTTTGATACCTTATACGCCGAAGGTCAGCGACGTTATGTCGAATCGCTGTCGGCGTACGCGCGGCAGTTTTTGCAATTGATGGAAAAACCCGATGTCGATTTGATTGAAGGTTTGTCACCGGCGATTTCGATTGAACAAAAAGCCACCTCGCATAATCCGCGTTCTACCGTCGGCACGGTGACCGAGATTCACGATTACCTGCGTTTGCTGTTCGCGCGCGCGGGCGATCCGTTTTGTCCTGAGCACAATATCAAACTTGAAGCACAAAGCGTGGCGCAAATGGTCGATCATGTGCTCGCCCTGCCCGCCGACACCAAGCTGATGATCCTCTCGCCCATCGTCGCCAATCGCAAAGGTGAGCAAGTCGAGATGATTGACGACTTGCGCTCGCAAGGATTCGTGCGTGTGCGTATCAATGGCAAAGTTTGCGAAATCGACGCGACGCCGAAGTTGGATAAAAATAAAAAGCACACCATCGAAGTCGTGGTGGATCGACTCAAAGTCGGCGCCGACATGAAACAACGCCTGGCAGAAAGTTTTGAAACCGCGCTACGTCATGCCGACGGACGCGCCCTGGCGGTGGAAATGGATAGCGGCACGGAACATATGTTCTCCGCCCGTTTCGCTTGCCCGGTGTGCTCGTATTCGCTGCAGGAATTAGAGCCGCGCTTGTTTTCATTTAACAACCCGATGGGCGCGTGCCCGCGTTGCGATGGTTTGGGACAAATCAGTTTCTTCGACCCCAAGCGCGTCGTCGCGTTTCCGCATATGTCACTCGCGGCGGGCGCGATAAAAGGTTGGGATCAGCGTAACCAGTTTTATTTTCAGATGATGATCAATCTGGCCGAACATTACGAGTTCGATCTGGATAAGCCATTTGAAGAGCTGCCGGAAAAAATCCGCAACATCCTTTTATTCGGTAGCGGCAAAGATAAAATCGCTTTCAAATATCCGGGCGAGCGCGGCAAGCTGGCGGTGCGCGAGCACGCGTTTGAAGGCATTATCGTCAACCTCGAACGCCGTTACAAAGAAACTGATTCGCTGGTAGTGCGCGAAGAGCTGGCGAAATATCTCAACAGCCAACCCTGCCCCGAGTGTGAAGGCACGCGCCTGCGCATCGAAGCGCGCAATGTTCGCGTGGCAGACAAAACCATCTACGAAATCAGCGCCATGCCGCTCAAGCATACGCAAACGCTATTTGAAAAATTAAAACTCAAAGGCCACAAGCAAGCCATCGGCGAAAAAATTATCAAGGAAATCGCCGCGCGCGTGCAATTCCTTAATAACGTCGGGCTGGATTATTTGCAGCTTGAACGCTCCGCCGACACGCTGTCTGGCGGCGAAGCACAGCGCATCCGTCTTGCTTCGCAAATCGGCTCCGGTTTGACCGGCGTGATGTATGTGCTCGACGAACCTTCGATTGGTTTGCATCAGCGTGACAACGATAGATTACTCACTACACTGAAACGTCTGCGCGATTTGGGCAACTCGGTGATTGTGGTTGAGCATGATGAAGACGCGATTCTAAATGCTGACTATGTATTCGACATGGGGCCCGGCGCGGGCGAGCACGGCGGCAAGATTGTTGCGCAAGGTACGCCAGCGCAAATTCTGAAAGATCCGCAATCCTTAACGGGGAAATATTTGTCCGGCAAAGCCGGCATCATCATCCCCAAGCAGCGTACCAAGCCGGATAAGAAACGCCGCCTCACCATCACCCACGCGAGCGGCAATAATCTGAAAGACGTCACGCTGAATATCCCAGTCGGTTTGTTCACGGCGATTACCGGCGTATCCGGCTCCGGTAAATCCACGCTGATTAACGACACGCTGTATTACGCTATCGCGCGTCATTTGTACGGCAGCACCAGCGAACCGTCGGCGCATGAAGAAATTCATGGCCTGGAATTTTTTGACAAAGTCATCAGCGTCGATCAAAGCCCGATTGGCAGAACACCGCGCTCCAATCCAGCGACGTACACCGGCTTGTTCACGCCGATCCGCGAATTATTCGCCGGCGTAAAAGAATCGCGCGAGCGCGGCTATGGGCCGGGACGTTTTTCGTTTAACGTCAAAGGCGGTCGTTGTGAATCTTGTCAGGGCGATGGCGTAATTAAAGTCGAAATGCATTTCCTGCCCGACGTGTATGTACCGTGCGACGTCTGCCACGGTAAACGCTACAACCGCGAAACGCTCGATGTACGTTACAAAGATAAAAACATTACCGAAATCCTCGCCCTCACCGTCGAACACGCGCACGAATTTTTCAAAGCCGTGCCTGTCGTTGCGCGCAAACTGCAAACTCTGCTTGATGTCGGCCTCGGTTACATCACGTTAGGCCAAAGCGCGACGACGCTCTCCGGCGGCGAAGCGCAACGCGTAAAGTTGTCGCTCGAATTATCCAAACGCGATACGGGACGCACACTTTATATTCTCGACGAACCCACAACCGGTTTACATTTCCACGACATCGACCAATTACTCGGCGTATTGAATCGCCTGCGCGATCACGGCAACACCATCGTCGTCATCGAACATAATCTCGACGTCATCAAAACAGCCGATTGGATTATCGACATGGGACCAGAAGGCGGCGACGGCGGCGGAGAAATTATCGCCGAAGGCACACCAGAGGAAGTCGCGCAGAATTCGCGTAGTTATACGGGACAATATTTGAAGCCGGTGTTGATAAAGAGTGCGAAACGCAAGGCTGCGTAACTATTTGTTTTTATTAAATAAATCAACATAAGTTTAAACATTGCAAATTCGAAGAGAGAACCAGCCACCCTTCTGCGCCGACGCTATTTTTGCTGACTATCGGGGGCCGTCGGCGAGAACCTGTTTGAGCTACGCGGTGTTTCAGATTTAATGTGAAAGTGACAGCGAGTTTTCTCGCCGCCCGATAGTCAGCAGAAATAGCGGCGACAAAAAAACAAAAATAAAAAAGGCGGCGCGGCGGGTTCGCCTTTTTTGGTTACTTTTTTGGCGAAGCAAAAAAGTGACTAGCCGCCGGGCTACCCCCGGCATGCCTAATCA
>JBEEJL010000245.1:0-2848 GCA_041169175.1 Pseudomonadota bacterium
GCCCCTCGATGCAGCAGAAATGCATCCGGAAACCGCGCAAATGATGATCATGAATCCGCTCTCCGGCGGCGGCCTTAAAGGTTTGTTCAGCACCCATCCTGATACCGGCGAGCGCGTCGCGCGTCTGCGCGCAATGGCGCGCGCGTAGTGTTAGAAATTCAGAAACACGCCAGCGTTGCCGCAGGCGCAGCGCTGGCGGGACGTAATCTGCAAACCACCCTCGCCGACATCTGGCGCCGCCACCCCAAACTCGATTCGCATGAGCGCGGCGCGATTCAAGACATCGCTTATGGCGTCGCGCGTCATGGCGGCTTGTTACACGCCTTACTCGATAATCTCGCCACGAAAGAAATCAAAGAAGATGCATTGCGCAACTTGATGTTGGTCGCACTGTATCAATTGCAATTCACTCGCGCCGCACCGCATGCCGTGGTTGATTTCGCCGTGCAAAGTATCGAGCGGGCGCGTTTGTTACACGCAAAGGGGTTTGTGAACGGCGCGCTGCGCACTTTTTTACGCGAACGCGAAGCGCGTGTCGAGCAAGCCATCAACAGCGGCGACGAAGCCAAATATAGCTACCCGCAGTGGTGGATAGATAAACTAAAAATCCAATATAATCAACAAGTTACAGGCATACTGGAAACCGGAAATCAGCATCCGCCGATGACGCTGCGCGTGAACCGCCGACAGACTTCTGTCGTGGAATATTTACAAATTTTGCAAACCGACAATATTTCGGCGACGCAAACCGGGCCGGATGCGATTACCTTAACCCAGCCCATTTCGCTGGAAAAATTACCGGGATTTCACGACGGCCTGGTGTCGATTCAAGATGCTTCTGCGCAATTCGCCGCGACTTTATTGGATTTGCAGGATGGTCAACGCGTGCTCGACGCCTGCGCTGCGCCGGGTGGCAAAGCTGCGCATATTCTCGAATGCGCCGACGTACAGTTGCTGGCGCTCGACGATGACGAAGCACGCTTACAGCCGATACACGAAAATTTCGCTCGTCTCGGTTTGCACGGCATCGTGCATTGCACCGACGCGGCGGATGTAAAAACCTGGTGGGACAAAAAAACCTTTGATCGTATTTTAATCGATGCGCCCTGCTCCGGCTCTGGCGTGGTGAAGCGCCATCCCGACATCAAGTGGGCGCGCCGCGCGACGGACTTGGCCAAGTTTACCAAGCAGCAATCACGTCTGCTGAACGCCCTGTGGCAATGCCTCGCGCAAGGTGGTAAATTGTTGTATGTGACCTGCTCTGTTTTTAAAGAGGAAAATCAGGATCAGTTACAAGCATTTTTAACCCGTCACCCCGACGCAGCCAGCTTACCGCTCAACCTGCCACTGACAACAAACGGGCAAATTCTCCCTGATGATATTCACGACGGCTTTTATTACGCGCTGTTACAAAAAAACTGAGCTCGGTGGCGCAGACACTTTGCATCGTCTAAGCCGTCTGCCAAGTTACTGCCTGTTATTTTTGTTGTTGAGTTTTGCGCCGCTGCAGCAAAGTTTTGCTGAAGGCATTACCGTCACATCCGCCAGCCTTGAGCCGGTAGAAGAAGGTTATCGTCTGGATGCCGAGCTGGATTTCGGTCTGACGCCCACGCTCGAGGACGTCATCAACAAAGGCGTGCCACTGTATTTTTCTCTCGATTACGAAGTAGTGCGCCCGCGCAAATATTGGTTCGACGCCACCGAAGTTGCCGGCGCGAAGCAATGGAAAATTTCCTATAACGCGCTCACGCAACAATACCGCTTAGCCATCGGTTCGTTTTATCAAAACTTTCAGACGCTGGATGAGGCGCGGCGTTTGCTCGCTCGGCAACGCGTATTAATCGTCGGCAACGGCGATAAAAATACTCTGAAAAAAAATACCGCCTATAAAGTTTCCGTGCGCATGCGTCTTGACGTACAACAGCTGCCCAAACCGTTTCAGGTCAACGCGATGGGTTCGCGCGATTGGAATCTGTCGTCCGACTGGTTTAGTTTCACGGTAACGCCATGACCCCGGCCGACAACGAACGTCGTCAATACGAAAAGCCTATGCGCATGTTGCATAACCGCCGTGGCGGCACGCCACCGGGTTTACGCACGCTGGTAATTGCTTGCGCTTTATTTGGCGCAGGCTTGTTGGCGCTGATATCGCAAGCTTCTGCCAATACTTCGTTAATGGCGCGACACTATCCCTTATTACTCAGCGTTGGCGGGGCGCTGGCGCTTAGTCTCATGGTGTTAATCGGTTATCAGTTATGGCTGCTGCGGCGCAAGCTTAAAGCGGGCGTGTTTGGCTCCAAGCTCACATTGCGCTTGATGCTGATTTTTGCCTTGATGGCGTTGGTACCCGGTGGTTTGGTTTATGCCGTCAGTGTGCAATTTATCGGCAAGACGATTGAGTCCTGGTTCGATGTGCGTGTCGATAAAGCCCTCGAAGGTGGCATTAAATTAGGCCGCAATGTGCTGGATAATTTGCTCCGCGATCACGACGACAAAGCGCGCAACATGGCCAATGTTTTAGCAGAAGCCAAACCGGGCGAGGAAATAAAAACGCTCAACCGATTGCGCGAACAAATGCGTGTGGAAGAGGCCACTTTGATCAGCGCGCGCGGTAAAGTGATCGCATTTTCCGGCAATGAAAAAGCCGGTTTGCTGCCCGATTTACCCGGCGCCATGTTGCTGCGGCAAGTCCGCACGCAGCAAGGCTTTCGTAATATTGAAGCCGTGCCCGAGCGCGGCTTATATCTGCGTTCACTGGTGCCGGTGAATGCATTGTCTTTAGCCGACGACGTTCGCGTCTTGCAAGTTTTGCAACCGGTTCCCTCAGCCATTTCCAAAGATGCGGAAA